>CAKQEE010000095.1 GCA_934230055.1 uncultured Clostridia bacterium | reverse complement strand
AGCGGGGAGCATTAAAATAGGCGACGTCGTCTGGACGGCGGTTTCCGAAAACGAGAACGAAAATATTCCCGCCGGTTCTACGGTAAAAATAAAAGATTTACAAGGAAATAAATACATAGTCAGAGAGGTTAAAGAATGAATCCGTTCATTATAGTTTTGATAGTGCTTGCGGTGGTTATGTTTGTTATAATCATCTGCTCGATAAAAGTAGTAAGGCAATCCACCGCGATAGTGGTGGAAAGACTCGGAAAATTCCACAAATTACATACCACGGGCGTACATTTTATATTCCCGTTTATAGACAGAATCGTAGGCGTGCCGATTTCTCTTAAAGAGCGCATTGCGGACTTCCCTCCGCAACCCGTTATCACCAAAGATAACGTTACCATGCAGATAGATACCGTAGTATATTATCAGGTAACGGACGCAAAGCTTTATACTTACGGCGTAGAAGATCCCGTCCGCGCGATAGAAAATCTTACCGCGACGACGCTTCGAAACCTCGTAGGCGAAATGGAGCTTGACGGCACGCTTACTTCGAGAGATACGATAAACAGTAAAATGCGTATAATCCTCGACGAAGCCACCGACCCGTGGGGTATAAAAATAAACCGCGTAGAGCTTAAAAACATTTTACCGCCGAAAGATATTCAGGCGGCAATGGAAAAGCAGATGAGGGCGGAACGCGAACGCCGCGAAAGCATATTAAAGGCAGAGGGCGAAAAGCGAAGCAGTATTCTGGTTGCGGAAGGCGAAAAAGAATCTATGATTTTGCGCGCGGAAGCTAAAAAAACCGCGACCATTGCGGAAGCGGAAGGTACCGCAACTGCTATCAAAATGATTAACGAAGCAAACCCGAACGCGGCGTATCTCACCTTAAAGGGTTACGAAGCACTTAAAGTCATGGCAGACGGAAAATCCACCAAAATTATCGTTCCCAGCGAAATTCAGAACGTTTCGGGACTGCTTGCAAGCCTTAAAGCGGTTACGGAAAAAGAAGAAAAGAAAAATTAACTTATAATAAAAAAGGAACGGCGCGCTTAAAAACGCGCCTTCCTTTACTGTGCAAAAGATATGGATAAAAATATTTTAGACTTTAAACCGCTCGGAAAAGACGTTTATATAATAAAGAATTACCTTACAAACCCGCCCGCGGAATTTTGCGATATGAGTTTCGGCGCAAAGTATATCTGGCGCGACGAATTCGTTATCGACTACGCTTTTTGCGGCGATTCTACCGTTATAAAAGAAAGTTGTCCCGATTATAAAGACCGCTTTTATTTTCCCGACGGCAACGCGCCCGAAAAGGCTCTCTCCGCGATAGAAGAGTATTGTAAAAAAACGGGAACACCGCTCTCGTTTTGTTGTATAGACAATTCGCTTGCGGCTTTTCTTACGAAAAGATACCCTTTTACGATAGTTTATAACGACCGCAACTGGAGCGACTATATCTACGACGCGGAAAAGTTCAAAACTTATTCGGGAAAAAAATTCGGCGGACAAAGAAATCACGTCAATAAATTCAAAAAACTGTATCCCGATTATACTTTTAAGGTATATAAGTCTTCCGATTATCCCGCGGCGGACGCTTTTTTAACGGAGTTCGAGCGCGGCGAAGATTTTTCTATGTGGACGGCAAAAGAAGAGGACGAAAAACTCCGCGATTATTTTTTAAACGCCGAAAAACTCGGTCAATGCGGCGGTATTTTATTCTATCAAGGCAAACCCATCGCTTTGTCTTTCGGCGAAATAGTTAAAGAAACGCTTATCGTTCACGTCGAAAAAGGACTTAAAAATTACGAAGGCGTTTATCCGACTATGGCTAACGAATTTGCAAAAGCTTTCGCTACCGACAAAGTTAAATATATCAATCGCGAGGAAGATTGCGGCGACGAAGGTCTGCGCGTTTCCAAACTTCAATATAACCCGATAGAAATACGGGAAAAAAATTTTGTGGAAGTAAAAACTCTTTTCGATAAAATCGCGCCGCCCGTACTTATCGCAACCGAACGGCTTACGATAACGGATATTCGCAAAGAGGACGCGGAAGCTTATTACGAGCTTTACACAAACGAAGAGATAAATAAATTTTACGGCTACGACTACAGAGAAGACTATAAGGGCGAGGGCGCGCCCGAAAAGAACTATTTTATAGATTTTATGAACTCTCTCAAATCTAAAAAAGAAGAATATTCTGTTGCCGTAAGACTCGATAATAAAATGATAGGCGAAATAGTTTTCTATAATTTCGGCTATTTTGCGGAAGTTGAGATAGGATTCAGATTTTTTAAGGATTATCGTAAAAAAGGTTATGCGGCGGAAAGCGTTTGCGCCGCGCTCGAATATCTTAAAGGAATAAACGCCAAAACCGTTTTTGCAAGAGCTTTTAAGGAAAACTCCCCTTCTTTCAAACTCCTAAAAAGGGAAGGATTTATAAAAGTTTCGGAAACGGAAAAACAATTTTTTTACCGTAAAGTTTTGTAAAAAAAGTATAAAATCAATACTTTTAGGCAATAGATTATATATCTTAAAAAAAAAGGAAGGTATATAATGAAATTGTTAAATTCAAAAACTTACCAAAATCTTGCAAAAGCTTTTGCGGGCGAATGTATGGCGAGAACGCGATACGAATTTATCGAATACGGCGCGCGAAAAGAAGGATTCGTCGCGCTGTCGGAGATTATCGATAAAATCGTTTATAACGAGTTTAATCACGCCAGACTGTTTTATACCGCCATTCAGGACGCCGACGATAAGGAAATAAAGAATATAGAGATTTGCGGGGGTTTCCCTTTTAAGGAAAAATGGAATCTTACCGAAAACTTAAAGCTTGCCGCAGAAGACGAACGTGCGGAAGAAAAACTTTATCCGGAATTTGCCGCCGTAGCGGAAAAAGAAGGTTTTACCGATATTGCCGAGCTTTTTAATAACGTTGCTCTGATAGAAAAATCTCACAGAGTAATTTTTGAAAAATTATATTCCGAAGCAAGCGGCGGAACTCTTTATAAAAAAGAAGAAAAAACTGTTTGGAAATGCGGCGGTTGCGGAAATACGGTTTTTGCAAAAGAAGCCCCGAAAGTTTGTCCCGTATGCGGCGCAAAACAAGGCGTTTTTCTGCTCGATATAAATAACTGAAAAAGAGTTTACTTTTCTCCTAAAAAAGAAAGCTGCGGAAAATTTTTCTCGCAACTTTTTTTTATATTTACACTTTTATAACGGTAACTCCCTTACTTTCCGCATACTTAACGGTATTAAAAGTGCCGCCTTTTTCCTTTTTTAAATAAGCTATTATAAGCGAACTGTTATCTACCATATAAATGTTTCTTCTCTGCATACAAAATTTCGTGTATTCTTCCGATAATACCACCACTTCGTCGCTTACGGACAACATTCTTACGTACTCTTCTTTTTGCGGTTCGGGAAATTTGTTCGCCTGACCTCTGCAAGGCACGCACGCTATTATTCTGATATGTTTTTCCCTTCTTAATTTTTCTAAAATCTTAAAGCACAAAAAATCGAACCCGAGAGCCATTCCCACCATAAAAGTATCGTAGCCCGCTTCAATAGTCCCGATTAAAACTTTTTCCGTTAAATTTACGTCTATCCCGAAAGATAAATCCCTGTGTCCCGTAACGGCGCAGGTTTTTTCTTTATTAAACGAGGGAAGTTTTTCCGATAATTCCGTCATAACGGGTTTTTCCTTATTCTTCCGTTTGCGCGCGGATATTTTTCGGGCGTGGAAGAAATCTTTTTTATCAAAATAAGCTCCCTTTCCGCCCCTTCTAGGTCTCTCTTTTTAACTTCTTTAAGCTTTCCGCCGAGAATCTTTATAGCGTTTTCCGCCTCTATAAGTTCTTCTTCTCCGTTTCCCTTAAACGCAGCGAAAATCCCGCCTTTTTTTACAAGCGGCAAACAATATTCGCAAAGAAGATTAAGCCTTGCCACAGCCCTTGCCGTACATATATCGAAGCTTTCCCTGAATCCGACGTTTTTTGCAAGCTCTTCCGCACGCCCGTTTATAACCCGAACGTTTTTAAGCTCCAACTCTTTTATAATCTCTTCTAAAAATTCGCACTTTTTACCCGTCGCTTCAAGCATCGTAACCGATAAATCTTCGTTTACGATCGCAAGCGGCACCGCCGGAAGCCCTCCTCCCGAACCAACGTCTAAAAGTTTTCCACATTTCAACTCTTTATAAAAAAGAAGGCTGTCCACAAAGTGTTTTATATAAACTTCTCTTCTTTCGGTTATTGCGGTAAGGTTGAATTTTTCGTTCCATTCTATAAGTAATTCGTAATATTTTTCAAGCTTTTCCGCCTGTTTTTCGGTAAGCTCTATATCGAATTCTTCAAAGATTTTTTCCATACCGAAATTATAACACAATTTATTTATTAACACAAGAAAATTTTATCAACCTTATTTTTCCACGTTTGTAGAATTATCCTCCCTTTTTTCCTTTAAAAATATTTTTCTTTTAATTTACAAACTATTTACCTTAAATTTGCGTTTGGTATTTCGACTTTTTCCACAAACAATATTTTTTATCTTACAAAAATTCTACCTTCTTGTCCACTTTAAAATCATCAGTAAAATACTTGTAAATTACCTTGTTTCAACAATTACACGGAAGATAAGAATAATATAAATATTTAAATAAATAAAAATAACTTACAAAAGAAAAAAAGAAAAAAATAAGGCTTTTGTAAGTTTTCTTTTTTATTAAATAATATTACAGCTCGATTAAGCTTTTTTTCTTGATTTTTTTTCTCGGGTATTGTATAATATTTAATATAATTATAAAGAGAAATCTCGGAGTATTGTTATGAAGGTTATTTGCGACGGTCTCGATTTATCGGACGCGGTGTTAAAAGTAAGTAAAGCTCTTTCCGTAAAAGCGGCAAATCCCGTTTTGGAGGGTATAAAAATTACCGCCACGGGGGACAAACTCACTTTGGTTGCCACCGATACGGAACTTACAATAGAAAAAAGCATCAAAGCGGAAGTTCTTATGGAAGGCGAAACGGTTGTCGTAGGCAAATACTTTGTGGAGTTTGTTAAAAAGCTGGAAAAAGAACAGGTAGAACTTTCTCGGCTATACGACGGACAGCTTCAAATAAAATATTCCGATTCCGAAAGCGAATTGCAAGTTTATCCTTCCGAAAGTTTTCCGCTTATAAAAAAAGACGGTGAAGAGAATAACTTTATCATAAAACAGCAAGATTTTAAAGAACTTGTGGAAAGGACTCTTATTTCCTGTTCTACGGACGATTCGAGACCTATTCTTAAAGGCTGTCTTTTTGAAGTGGAAAAGGGTGTTTTGACCGGGG
>CAKQEE010000094.1 GCA_934230055.1 uncultured Clostridia bacterium | reverse complement strand
TTCCTTTCTCCGAGCAGGAAAAAATTATAGCTGCGGCGAAAAAATAATTAAATAACGGCGGCAAAACGGCGGAAAACGGCGGCGCGAATAAGAGCCGCAAGCTTACCGCCGCAAAGCGTAGTTAAAAAAAACGAAATAGCTGTGCCTTCCCTCTTTTATGCGTGGGAAGGCATACTTTCGGTAAAGAAAAGATAAAGGAGTTAAAGGGCGCATAAATGATACTTACTATTTGCCCTAACCCGAGCGTAGACTGCACCATAGAATTAGACAGCCTTAACGTGGGTATGCTTAACAGAATAGACAACAAGGTAGAAACTTATTCGGGCAAAGCCCTTAACGTGGCGATAGGGGTGGCGCGGCTCGGCGAAGAATGTACCGCAACGGGATTTATGTTTGAAAATCATCAAAAGATTTTTGAACACGTTCTGGAAAAGGAGGGCGTTTTGCACGATTTTGTGCTTAACGAAGGCTCCGCGCGTACGAATTATAAAATTATAGATAAAAAGTCTATGCTTACGGAAATAAACGACAGGGGCGAAGAGGTCTGTCGCAAAAATCAGTTAAAGCTTATCGAAAAGGTAAAAAACCTTTCGGAGAGATGCGATATAGCGGTTATGAGCGGAAGCCTTCCGAAGGGGGTGGAATCCGCTTTTTACGGCGAGGTTTTAAAGGTTATCCCCAAAAGAGTTAAAGTCGTTGTGGATACGGAAAAAGAAAATATGCTTGCCGCGGTGGGTTCGAGAGAGATTTTTATGGCAAAGCCCAACGTTAAAGAGCTGGAAAAGTTTTCGGGTAGAGAGGTGAAAACCAAATACGATATGGCGGAGGCGGCGAAAAAGTATCTCGATAAAGGGGTTAAATACGTTTTGGTGTCGATGGGCGCGGAAGGCGCGGTGATAACGGACGGCACGGAAAACTATTTTTGCAAAAGCGCGTCCGTCGCGGTAAATTCCACCGTGGGCGCGGGCGACAGCATGATAGCCGCGGCTTGCGTTGCGGAAAGCTACGGAGTGCCTATGGGAGAGCTTTTAAGGCAGGCGGTGGCGGCGGGAACGGCTGCCGTAACCACGAGCGGCACGAACCTTTTTTACAAAGAAAAATACAAAGAAATTTACGCGAAGGTCTTTGCGGAAAAGTTTTAGTAAAAATCGTTGAAAGAAAACGCGAGCGACGGTAATTAGTCGCCCGCGTTTTAAATTGCCGATTAAACGGGGAGTCTTCTTATTTGTTTGCGGAATTTGCCCGGCGAAACGCCGTATTTTTTCTTAAACAAAGAGTTAAAATAAGCTACGGAAGAAAACCCTAATTAAACGAAATAAGAAAGAAAAACCGCTGTGGCAACGAAAACTCGTTGCCACAGCGGTTTAATATCGAACGATTTGATGTTCTCCCTTTAACGGACGTCGTTTTGCCTGCCCGTAATTTTTTAATTAAAGTAAGTTTTCGCGTTGCGTTCTATCGCGTTATTCGCGCAAAGCGTTCGTTTTCTCGCAGGTTATGCATATTTTTCGCAAACGATTTTGAACTCTTCGTAACGGGTTATCGCGTTGCTGTCCGTGCGGGAAATAAGCGTTTTTATTTCGGTAACGGTCTCTTCCGTCTCTTCCGTTTCGCCGCTTAAAAGCTTTTCTATCGCGTCGTTTGCCGCGCACGCCGCGCCGCTTCTGAATCCCGCGCGTACGTCCGTGGTATAGTAGGTAACGCAAAAAGCGACGGATTTAAACTCTTCGTCTTTTTCCGTCACGAAAGAGTAAACCGTAAGCTTGGCGGGCGTTTCGTAATAAGTTTTATAGAAAGAGGAAGTCTCTTCGTATAAAGCGTTCATTTCGCGAACGGTAAGTCCGCAATATTTGGCGTTCATTCCCTTATATAAAGCAAGGTAGCTCTCCGCAAGAGAACGCGCTTTTTTCGCGTAAGCCGTCGCCGTTTTGTCTATGATATTAAGAAGAACGTCTTCGTTTTCGACGCTTCCTTTTTCGAGAGCGGCGTATTTGGCGTAAACGCCGTTAAGCTCCGTAAGCTTTTGCAAAAGCTCTTTTGCGGAAAGGCTTTCTAAATCCGCACTTTCAAAGCCTTCCAAGGCGTTTATCTCTTCGGTAACGGCTTGCGCGCTATCCTTTTCAAGCTCTACTCTCTTTACCGTGAAAGCCTTTATCGCTTCTTCGTCGGTGCGATTTAAGTAATTTTTCTGCTCGTCCGAAAATTTATCGTAGGTTTTTGCAAGCTTAAGTATTTTTGCGGTCGGTTTAGTTATGTCGGTAAGGAATTTGTCCGCCGCTTTTTTGTTTTTTTCGTATTGCGATTTAAGGGTTGTAAGCGTTTCCTTGGAAGTGAACAGCGATTTGGTTTTGTAGTTGTATACGAGTTTTTTTTGCGCCTCCGTCAACGCTTCGTAATCCTTTCCTGCCGCTTCTAATTCGCTTAAATAACCCTCAGTAAGGCGAACTTCTCTAAGCGCGTCGATTTTTGCTATAACCTTGTTCGCCTCCGCCGCGTTCTGCGCGATTCTGTGAAGTTTGGTGTTTATTTCAAAATTTCCGCCGAACGTTCCGTTTAAGGTAAGATACGCCATTCTCGCGGTTTCGTATTGTTTGCCCTTAACGAATACTTCTTTGGAACCGAGTTTGTAAACGTCCGCGTAAATCGCCGCGTTTCCGCTTGCCGCGTCTATCGTAACGCCTATTCCGCAAAGCGGTCTGTAAAGCTCGAACATATTCACCGCAAGCACCATAGAAGATCCCGTTGCGCGGAAAATCTTTTCCGGCAGATACGCCCAAATATTGTCGGAGATAAATTTTACTACATCGTCCGAAAGGGCTATCGTAATCACTTCGCCTTCGGTGCGCACCGTAACGAGCTGCGGCAAAAGCGCTATGATGGAGGAAAGCTCTGTTTCTTCCGAAGAGCCGTTAATCACCGCGATTTTTTTCGAAAGAGAAGCGGAGGTTTCTCTTAGGCGTGTTGTCGCGCTAAAACCTAACGTCGGCAATTCTATTTCCTGTGCGAGTATCGCGTTTTCCGGTTCCGAGCCGCCCGCAAGCAGATAGAAATACGCTCTTCCGCCGATAAGAGTAACCTTGATTTCGTCCGCCGAGCCGAGCAGGGGGAACCATTCGGGCAGGTTGAGGTCGGGCATAAGGTTGGATAAGCCGATAAACGTTTTAAGGTTGTTGTCGAGAGTCGCGGTGATTTCCGCGCTTATCGCTTCTTGCAGGCTGTTTGCAAGTGTGTTTACCGTTACGCGGAGATTTGCCTTTGCGTTGTAGCTTTCGTTAAGGGTGAAGTCGGCGTTGAATTCCGCCGTCGCTCTCGTTCGGTAGCCCCTTAAATCGCCTATTATAAGCTCTTCGTTCGTAACGGCGAATTTCGCGTGCGCCTGCGCGTTTTTCGTAACGACGGAAACGGATATGCCGCAAAGCTTGCCGTTCGGCATATATAGGTAAGCTTTTATGTCTCCGCCGACGATGTTCTGAATAATTTCGGTAGCGTCGGGGAGAAGCTCTTTTACCTTAATCGCGACCGCCCGTTTTGCGTAGTCCGTAGCGGTGACGATAAGGTAATCGCCGTAGTATTCGCTTCTGAAATATTTGTTTATATCTTCGCTTAAAATCGCGTTCACGACGCCTTCCGCGCTCGTTTCGGGCGCGCGTAACAAATATTTTGTGCCGAACGCGTTAAGATAAAGCTTCCCGTTCGTAAATATCAAAGAGAAGTTTTCGTTCTGCAATAAGTCTATTTTTAACGTAAGCGCGTTTTTCGCGGAGGTTTTGCCCGCAATCAAGCCCGAAATATCTGCCGCCGCCTGAATTTTTACAGGGATAAAAGTTTCTCCGACACCTACCGTTCCCGTAAAGGACACCCCTTTTTCTATATCTAAATCGAGTAGCGAAAAGGTGAATTTATTAAAAATCAGGTTTACGAGCTTCGCGCCGTCTACGGGAGAAGTAAACCCCGCGATTTTGAATTCCGAAGTATAGTCTTCAAAATTTTCCGTTATAGAGAACTGCTCTTCGTAAACGGAAAGCTCCGCGTTAAAGCCCGTTTTATCTGTTTTTACGGAAGCCGAAGCGGCTTTTATTTTGTCTTTCGGCACATAAAGGGAAAGGGTAATTTCCGTCTTGTCGCGGCTGTTTTCGGAAGCAAGCCCCGCCGCTTCCAGCGCGTCGCACAGTTTACCGTAAACTTTTTCTCCGAGGGTTATCTCGTAAACGCCGTTTTCTTTTTTCGTCGCGGTAAAGTAATCTTCGAGATTAAAGCCCGAAAGACCGCCACCCAGAGAAATTTCCGAAGGAAACAAATCCTCTGCGGGGATCGCGTATTTATGCCCCGAAACGTTAAGGTACGCATTGCCGTTTTCGTAGTAGAAGAAAACTTTATCGGAAACGGAAGCGTAGAATTTTATCCCCTCCGCGAGCGAAAGATTATCGAAAAGCATTTCGCGTACGGAAGCGGCAAAACCCGCTTTTATATCTACGCAAACGTCGTTTACGTAAAGGTTGCCGCCGAGGGAAACTCCGTTTTCAAAGTCCGAATTAAGCGCGGCGCGGAGCAGGTCGTCGTTCAAAAGTTTAAGCACTTTCGGAAGGCTTTTAATCGCGCCGCTTTCTACTTTTATTTCTTTATCGTAGCCATCGAAAGTTTCTGTAAGCGAAAAAGGTTCTTCGGAAACGTTAAAGGACGCTTGCACATCGAAAATATCCGTTTTAAAAACGACGGAAACTTTGCCGATTCTGCTTCTCGGTATGTAAAGTTTTACTTTAAGAGCAAAGCCCTTCGCGCCCGCTTCGGTGCCGAGACCGCTTTCTATAACGGAGGGGTAAAGCGCGTCGTTAAGATAGTCGGGCAAAGCTATTTCGTATATGCCGTTTTCCGTTTCGCTTTTCACTATTTTAATCATTTGAGAAAGTCCGTCGTCTTTCACCGCCTTGATAAGAGAGGGCAAAACATCGGGAATATCGGCAAAAAGCTTTTCGCCTTTAAGGCTTGCGTACAATTTGCCGCCCGAATACCACGCTTTTAAGTTTTCGGAATTAAGAAGAGACAGGCGCGCGGCTATTCCCTCGGTCGCCTGTTCGTTCCCCGCGATAATTTCGTTTATTTTTGCGGAAAAGTCGAGCCTTAACGGAAAATCGTTGCCGTTTAAGCTCACGTTTCCGAAAAGCGACACGCCGCTTTCCATATCGAGGTCGAGAAGCGCGGAAACCACTTTTTCTTCCGCCTCGCTTCTTATCGTACTGCCGCCCGTTTCTATATCGGAAGGCTTTTCGCCGAGCGCGGCGTTAAATTTATCGGTGTCGGGAATTTTTACGTCTTCGTTGAAATCGGAGTAAGAAATGCTGTTTTTCTCCGTGCAATCCATATTTC
>CAKQEE010000093.1 GCA_934230055.1 uncultured Clostridia bacterium | reverse complement strand
GTTCGATTCCAGTCACCAGCTCCAAAACGTAAAGCAATTTAACTTAATATAAACGGAAGGGTTCCCGAGCGGCCAAAGGGAACAGACTGTAAATCTGTCGTCAGCGACTTCGGTGGTTCGAATCCACCCCCTTCCACCAAGAAAAGGAGATGCTCGGGCGTCTCCTTTTCTTTTGTCTTTCTTTATTTTGCTTTTCTTCTTTGCGGCTTCCCCCCTAACTTGTTAGCGCTTAAATTTAACATAAGTAGAACTTACAGTCGGCAACTTTAAAAAATACGCTTTTTTGCCGTTTTTACCGAAATTCGATTTTTTGTGCAATCAGAAAGTCGCATAAAACGATAAAAACGCAAAAAAATAAACAACTATCACAAAGATGTTTTTGAAAATTTACAATAAATAACAAACTCGTTCTGTTATAAAGTACCGAAAATGTGGATTTTATGTGCGTGCTTATCTTCCGTATTTGCAGGCGCAACCGCAATTCTTTCTAAACTCGGCGTTAAAAAAGCCGATTCGATTGTGCAAGGTCAGGTAAGCGTAGTAGTTCCTATCGACAAGTTAAGCATCCTGATTACCGTCATATCCTCCGTTATCGTTCTGAAAGAAAAACTTAACGCAAAAACCGTTATCGGCTTAGCGCTTCTTACGGCGGGAACGGCGTGCATGGCGATTTTTGCTTAAAGAAAATAAAGAAAACGAGAGCTTCGGAAGAAACTTTTCGCATACGTAAAAAAATAAAACCGAATTAAAAGTCAAGGCGTCGGGCGTCGAAAATATTCACCGACGCTTTTTCTCGTGCGGTTTTCTTTGATTTTAAATCATCTTTAACCGCGCCGCCCTGCATATCGCTTGACTAAAATTTTCTTTTATTATATAATGTTTTAGATTAGAATACGCTTTGTTATTCAACGGAGGTTCATTTACTTTATGGACATTAAAAAAGTAGAAAAAAAATGGCAGGCTGTTTGGGAAAAAGAAAAGCTCGGGAACTTCAACCCGAAGAACATAGACAAAAAATATTATTGTCTCGAAATGTTTTCATACCCCTCAGCGGCTAAACTTCATTTAGGACATTGGTTCAACTACGGCCCTACCGATAGCTTCGTTCGTTATAAAAAGATGAAGGGCTACGAAGTTTTTCAGCCGATGGGCTTCGACGCGTTCGGTTTGCCTGCGGAAAATTACGCGATTAAAACGGGTATACACCCCAAAGATTCTACCGAAAAGAACATTGCGAATATGGAAGAAACCCTTAAAGAAATGGGTGCAATGTTCGACTGGAACGCCGAAATAAAAACCTGTAACGAAGATTATTATAAATGGACGCAATGGCTTTTTTTAAAGCTTTACGAAAAGGGGCTTGCATACAGAAAAGAAGCTCCCGTAAACTGGTGTCCGAGCTGCAAAACCGTTCTTGCGAACGAACAGGTCGTAAACGGCTCTTGCGAAAGGTGCGGTACACCCGTCGTAAAAAAAGACCTTACGCAATGGTTTTTTAAGATAACCGATTATGCGGAAGAGCTTTTGCAGGGCTTAAAAGATCTCGATTGGCCCGAAAAAACTAAGCTTATGCAGAAAAACTGGATAGGCAAATCTATCGGTGCGGAAATCGAATTCACCTGCGAAAGCGGCGACACCTTTAAGGTTTTCACCACGCGTGCCGACACCCTGTTCGGCGTATCTTTCATAGTCCTCGCCCCCGAACATCCGCTCGTTAAAAAGCTTACTTCGGAAGACCGCCGCGCGGAAGTTGAAGAATACGTTTATCAGACGTCTCTCGCAAACGAAATAGACCGTCTTTCCACCACTCGCGAAAAAACGGGCGTTTATATCGGTCACAACGCCATAAACCCCATAAACGGCAAGCTCGTACCCATTTACGTTGCTGATTACGTTTTGTATTCTTACGGAACAGGCGCGGTTATGGGCGTTCCTTCGGGCGACGAAAGAGATTTTGAATTCGCAACCAAATACAATCTGCCCATCGTGCGCGTAACGAAGGGCATAAACTGCCCCGACGATCTCCCCTTCCACGAAGAAGGCATTATCGTAAACAGCATGGGCTTCGACGGAATGACTTCCGCGGAAGGAAGAAAAGCCATCGTAAACAAGCTTATAAAAGAAGGCAAAGCGGAATATAAAACGAATTACAGACTGCGCGATTGGCTCGTTTCCCGTCAGCGTTACTGGGGCGCACCCATTCCCGTAGTTTACTGCGACAAGTGCGGCATAGTTCCCGTACCCTATTCCGATTTGCCCGTCAAGCTCCCCTACGACGTGGAATTTAAACCCGACGGAGAATCTCCGCTTGCCAAACACAAAAGCTTTATGGAAACTACCTGTCCCGTTTGCGGCGGTCCCGCGCACAGAGATCCCGACACGCTCGATACGTTCGTTTGTTCCAGCTGGTATTATTTAAGATACCCCGACGCGCACAACGCGAAAGAGCCTTTCAATCCCGAAATAATCAATAAAATGCTCCCCGTAGACAAATACGTCGGCGGTGCAGAACACGCGTGTATGCACCTTTTGTACGCGCGCTTTATAACGAAAGCTTTGCGCGATATGGGCTACCTCACGTTCGACGAACCTTTTAAATCGCTCGTTCATCAAGGCGTTATTTTAGGTCCCGACGGAATGAGAATGAGTAAATCCAAAGGCAACATCATCGCCCCCGATCCCTACGTGGAAAAATACGGCTCCGATACGTTAAGACTTTATCTTATGTTCGGTTTTTCTTACACGGAAGGCGGACCGTGGAACGACGACGGCATTAAAGCGATTACGAAGTTCCTTGACAGAGTGGAAAGACTTGCGGCAAAAGTCGCGGCGACGGAACTAGGCAAAAACGAGGCAATCTGCAAAAACGAAAAAGAACTTTTATACGCCGCAAACTATGCGATTAAGTGCGTAGACAGAGATATGGAAAACTTCTCGTTCAACACCGCGGTCGCAAGACTTATGGAGTTCCTTAACGCGCTTTATAAATACGACGGAGAAGAAAATAAAAACGTTTCTTTATACAAAGATTGCTTTAAGAAATTTATCCTTCTTCTCGCCCCCTGCGCGCCCCATTTTTCGGAAGAGATTTGGGAAAGTCTCGGCAACAAAAAGTCTATATTCTTTTCTAAATATCCGGAATGCGACGAATCCGCTTTAACGCTTGACGAGGTTGAAGTAGCCGTTCAAATAAACAGCAAGATGAAAGCGAAAATAAATATACCCTCGGATATAGACGAAGCGGGAATAAGAGAGATTATCGCAAAGGACGAAAGAATTTCCGCGGAACTTAACGGAAGAGAAATTAAAAAACTCATAATTGTTCCTAAAAGACTTATAAATATAATTGTATAACTGTGACGGAATTATAAAATATGGTAAGCGGTAACGAATTCAGCGTAAATAAAACCACCTCGGAGGAAGAACTTTGTCCCGAAGTTAAAACGGGACTTTCCCCCGAGGAGGTTTTACAAAGACAAAAAGACGGGCTTACGAACGCCGCTTATAAAAAAACTTCCAAATCATACCTCAGCATATTCGTCGGTAATATTTTTACCGTGTTCAATTTGCTGGGGCTTGTTGTTTTTATCGCCCTTTTATATGCGCAAGCCGATTTGTTCGACTTTGTTTTCGTACTCGTTTACGTTGCGAATATAACGATAGGCATCATTCAGGAAATCAGGGCAAAACATTGTATAGAAAAGCTTTCACTCGTCGCCGCTAAAACGGTTACTGTAGTAAGAAACGGCGAGAAAGCGGAAGTCAAAATAGAAGACGTAGTAAAAGACGACGTTATTTATTTATCTGCCGGCAGGCAAATACCCGCCGATTGCGTCGTTTTAGAAGGTTTTGCAGAAGCCAACGAATCGCTTTTGACGGGTGAATCCGTTCCTGTAAGAAAAAAATCGGGAGATAAGCTTCTTTCCGGAAGCTTTATCGTTGCAGGAAACTGCTACGCCCGCGCGGAACACGTCGGAAAAGAAAGATATTCCGAACAGCTTTCCGTAAAAGCGAAAAAATACAGAAAACCGCACTCGGAGCTTATGTCTTCGCTTGCGTTTTTTATAAGAATGATTTCCGTTCTTATAATCCCCTTTGCCGCGGCTTATATGATAAAATCGGCGGTCATCGGCGAAAAAACCGTTGCGGAAGCTATTCGCTATACCTCAACCGTGGTCATCGGAATGATTCCCTCGGGAATGTTTTTGCTGACCAGCCTTGCGCTCGCGGTCGGAATCATTAAGCTTGCCAAACAAAATACCCTCGTTCAAGACCTTTATTCGCTTGAAATGCTTGCAAGAGTAGACGTTATTTGTTTTGACAAAACAGGTACGATTACGGACGGTAAAATGACTTTCGTTGAAGAAATAGTTCTTAACGAAGACGAATTCGGCACGGAAACCGTTATTTCTTCTATGCTTGCGGAGCTGAAAGACTCAAACCAGACTGCGATTGCGCTTTCCGATAGATTCGGCGATAACGGCACCCTTAAAGCCGTTTCCTCTCTCCCGTTTAATTCTGCACGCAAACTTTCCGCAGTTACTTTTGAAAGCGGTTCTACCTATGCTTTCGGCGCGCCCGAATTCGTTTTGGAAGAAAGCGAATACGGCAAGCTTAAAGAGCAGATAAAAAAGCACACCTCGAAAGGTTTGCGCGTTTTGGTTCTCGCAAAAAGCCATACGCCCCTTTCGGGCGAACAAGCTCCGAAAGACTTTGTTGCGGTATCCCTTCTTCTCATTGCCGACAATATAAGGAGCGACGCCGCCGAAACCGTGAAGTGGTTTAACGAAAACGGAGTCGCTATAAAAGTTATTTCCGGCGACGACCCCGTAACCGTTTCAGAAGTATCTAAAAGAGTGGGAATTTACGGTGCTGAAAAATACATAAGCCTTGAAGGGCTTTCGGACGAAGAGGTGGAAAAAGCCGCGCTCGAATACGTGGTTTTCGGCAGGGTTTCCCCCGAACAGAAAGCCGTTATAGTTAAAACCTTAAAGAAAAACGGTCACACGACCGCGATGACAGGCGACGGCGTAAACGATATAATCGCTCTTAAGGAGGCTGATTGCGCGATTTCTGTAGCTTCCGGTAGCGAAGCGGCAAGAAACGTTGCCCATATCGTTCTTATGGACAGCAACTTTTCACATATGCCGCAAGTCGTTCACGAAGGCAGAAGAGTTATAAACAACGTCCAAAGTTCCGCTTCGCTATATCTGATGAAAACCTTTTTCACCATGATTTTGGCGTTCGTGATTTTTTGGATACCCACAATACACAGCTATCCGTTCCAGCCGAAACAGATGACGCCGCTTGAAATGATTGTCATCGGTCTTGCATCGGTGATTTTATCCATGCAACCGAACGACGCCCGCGTAGAAGGTAAATTTATCGG
>CAKQEE010000092.1 GCA_934230055.1 uncultured Clostridia bacterium | reverse complement strand
GATATTCCTACTCTCGAAATAGGCGAAATTACCCAAAGATACGCCTTGAAGGGCGATAAGCTCGTTCTTCCCGAAATAAGCGCGAAGTTAAAAAGCGGCGCGGAAGCGGAAGTATACGCGATAGTTTACGACGCCGACGGAAGAGGAACTTACCTTTCCTTAAAAGGAAGCTATACTTTTGAAGCCGCGGGCAGCTACAAGGTGGTCGTGGTGGCGGCAAGCGAGGAAGGCGGCAGCGTTTCGGAATACTGGTACGTGGAGGTGGCAGAGTGAAAAAGAGATTATTCTGCGCGGTTTGCGCGTTGATTGCGGCGGCGACGGCTTTTAGCGGTTGCTCGGCGAATAAAATTTATCTCGATAACGGAAACGGCGAAAAACAAAGCGAATATACCTTTGTTTCGGACGAATATATCGTTAAAAACGGCAAAAGCGATTACGTGATAGTCGTAGAAAACAATCCGTCTTCCGAACTGAAAACGGCGGCGAGCGAGTTGACCTCTTTCTTTGCGGAAGCTACGGGCATTTCGCTTAAAACCGTTCAGGACAAAGAAACGACCGGCAAAGAGAAAAAGATGATTTCCCTCGGGGCGACTTCTTATACGAGAATCGCACTCGGCACGCTGGGAGAAGACCTCGGCGCGGGCGATTACAGAATAGCGACGAAGGACGGAAAGATATTCGTTCTCGGCGGAAGCGACAGAGGGGTTATCAGCGGCGTATATAAGCTTTTGAACGTTTTGTTCGGATTCGAGTTCTATCAGAAAAACGTTTACGAATTGAACACGGGCGTAAGAACGCTTAACTATTTTAACGCGGACGTTACTAAAAAAGCGGCAATCGCTTACAGGGCGGACTATTCCGGCATGAACGATTACGGTAGCACGATAAACTCCACGAGACTCGGACTTATGACGGACGCTTCCATAGTGGTAGGCGGAACGCACAACTCGCTTGAAATGCTGAAACCCGAGGTTTACGGAGTAAGTCATTCCGCTTGGTTTGCTACGAGCGGCGATCAGCTTTGCTATACGGCGCACGGCGACGAGAAAGAGCTGAACGAAATGGTAGAGGTCGTTGCGGAAAATCTTTACAAAGCGTTTATGAACA
Organism: uncultured Clostridia bacterium; assembly: GCA_934230055.1. Taxonomy (GTDB): domain Bacteria; phylum Bacillota; class Clostridia; order Christensenellales; family Borkfalkiaceae; genus UBA1259. The sequence goes on along the minus strand of CAKQEE010000092.1, from coordinate 4,306 downwards.
GCGACGCGCTTACCAGAACGTTTGCGGGATTTCAGATGATGGATAACAAAAACTGGTGCGGCTGCGCGGCTTGCGCGGAAGCGGAAGCGCTTTACGGCGCAAAGAGCGGAGCGATGCTCAAAACCTGCAATATGATAGGCAAAAGGGTGAACGAAATGCTTCGCGCGGCGGGCGACGACAGGGTTATTTCCATACTGCCCCTTCTTTACAACGCTACGGAAAACGTTCCCGTGGTTTCGGACGGCAACGGAAAATATTCTATGAATCCCGCGCTCGGCACTCTCGAATACGTAACCCCCTTATGGGCGTGTATGGTTATGAAAGACCACGCGAAAGGTTGGGGAGACGAAGAGAACGTAGCCGCGCTCGATATGCTTGAAAAAATGAACGCCGCTTTTGAAAACTTCTGGATTTGGGACTACGGCGTGGACTTTAACGATTATCTCGTTCCGTTCGATACTTTTAACACGATGAAAAAGGATTTCGAGATTTTAAGCCGCTATAAAATAGGCTTATATCTCTATCAGCTTGCAAACTCCGCAAGAAACGTTACGGGCTTTAACGGGCTTAAAGTTTATTTATATTCAAAGCTTGCGTTCGATCCCACGCTCGACGCGGAAGAGCTTACGAACAACTATTTTGCGAGCGTATACGGCGCAGGCGGCGAAGCGATGAAAAAGATTTACACGGAGTACCGCGAGGTTGCGATTTACAATTCGAGCGACCACGGCGACGTGAGCGAATGGGATCAATCCATTTATTCGCAGTCTATGGTGAGCGAAGAATACTGGAAAAAGGCAACGCTTATACGCTGGCTCGGTTATATGGAGGAAGCTCTTGAAAAAACGGGCAACGACGGCGTTCTTTCTTCGGGAGAAACGGTTTCCGCGAACTCTAAGGCGACGTACGAAAGAAACATAATGACGGACTGCGTGTTCGTGAAGTATTTATACGCCGCGCTCTATCTTACAGACGATTACCCCGTAAACGTCGCGTACAAATTAAAACTTTATAACGACGTAAGAAGTTTAGGGTTTAATCACGTAAGAGAAATCGGCGACGCGGGCGAAAACATATCCGCCCTTGCAGAAGCTCTCGGTATAGCTAAATACGTTATCAGGGTGGAAGAATAATTATGAAAAAAGCTGTAAAAATTTTTGTAATATCGCTGCTGTCCGTTCTTTGTGCGGCAACCTTGCTGTTTGTCGGGTGCGGCGGAACGGAGCTTATAGACAATCGCACGGCGATTATAAGCGAAACGGAAATATCGGTCGCGATAGGCGAAGAAAAAACGCTTACCGCAAGACTTTCTTCCGGTAAAGACGTGTTTACGTGGAGTTCTTCGGACGAAACGGTTGCCGTTGTGGAAAACGGAAAAGTTACGGGCATATCCCTCGGCACGGCGGAAATTACCGCCGAGTGCAGAGACCGTAAAGCCGTTTGCAAGGTTACCGTAACCCTTAAAGACGGTTACCCCGCGTTCGCGAATCCCGCGCAGAAACAAGAGCTTTTCGAGGGAGAAACGGGCAAAATCGACGGAAGCGTTTATTTCGGCGGCGAAATCGTAAACGCGGAGCTTTCCTTCCGTTCGGAGGACGAAAGCATAGCGACGGTTAATTCGGAAGGCGTGGTTACCGGCGTTAAAAAAGGCAAAACCGCCGTTACCGTAGTTGCAAATTACGAGGGGCTTAAAACTTCCCTCGTCGTTCCCGTAACCGTAAGAGATTCGGTTATCGCGGAGGTGGAAAGCGAGAATATAACCCTTCAACTCGTAAAGGACGAAGCGGCGGGCTATTATACGGACAAAACCCTCGGAATAAGGGCGATAAGCGACTTCGCGGACGTAACCGATAGGATTACGGACGTTAGGTGGAGCGTTTCGGAAGGTTCCGTGTGCAAAGCGGAAGCCGTGGCGGAAGTAAGCGGCGAAAAGCGCGCGAAAGTAACCGCATTAAAAGCGGGCGAAGCGACCGTTATCTGTGCTTTTACTTATGGCGGCAAAAATTTCTCGCAAGAGTTCGGCGTTACCGTGGAAAAGGCTCTTTACGAGGGCGGAACGGCTGTCGCTTACGATTTGACGGAAGGCGGCGAAAACCTTCTTGCCGTGGTTGCGGAGCTTCCTGCGGCGTGCAAAGTTACGAGCGGTCTTTCCGTAACGGTAGGCGAAGAAAAAGTTTCTTTCGTTAAAGAAATTTCGGGCGGCGTGGCGTGCAAGGCTATTGCGGAAGAAGTAAAAGGTGCTAAAACGATAGTTTTATCCGACGAAAAGTGGGAATTCACCTTTAATTCCGGTTATTACTGCACGGGCGTGCTTACGCAGGAATCGCACAAAGTATTACAGGCGGGCGGAGTTATTTCCGCAGGCGAGGTATACGTTATGCTCGAAGATATAAACGTAAATTATTCGAGCAAAGACGACGCTATTATGGTATACGGCACGCTCGACGGTCTCGGACACACTATAAGCGGAATTACGATAAGCGTTGCACCCGAAAGCGGCTGGTCGGTCGATCCGTTGGATAAAGACCATACGTATTCTGCGTACGTTGCGGAAAACAACGGCACCATAAAGAACGTAAGATTCGATTTTACTTCGGAAAAGCTTCAAGAAAGCCAGACTTCCGCGGTATTCGTAACGGTCGTTCATATAAACAGAGGCATTATAGAAAACGTGGTTACCTGCGGAGACTTTAAGACGGACGCTTACAGAGTGAGCGCGCTCGTCGGCAAGCATTACGGAACGGTTAAAAACTGCGTTACCCTCATTCCTTCGTCTGAAACGAATTTCAGACACAGAATAGCGGGTATAGCGATATTTATGTACGGCGGAATAATTTCCGATTCCTATTCCTGCGGACCGAACTTTAACGGCGACGAAACAGACGCGGAAGGCGGAAACAAATGCTATCTTGAAAAATATAACGGCGGCGCGAACGTTTTAAGCTGGAAAGGTTTAGAGGACGCTTCCGAAATAACCGATTACGAAAACTTTTCTTCGGCGAACGGTTGGAGCGAATATTGGGTTAAAACCGCTTACGGCTTTACCTTCGGCGGCAGAGATTTAAGCTTTGACAGCAGAGAATATTTCAGCGCGGACTTTGCGGAAGAGAATAACGGCGAAATCGTTATACAAGTTCCCGCGGCGGTTTCCGTTACGGGCGAAGTAAAGGTATACTTCGGCAATACGGAAGCGGAATTCGTTTCCGCGGAAAACGGCGAGCTTCGCGTTAAAAAAGGCAAAATCGCATACGGCACCTATAACGTTATTATAGAAACTTCTGCCGGCAAATATGAGGCGAAAAACGTTCGCTTCGTAACCAAGGCGTTTACTCAGGCGGACGTGCCTAACTTTAAGGCGATTATCAACGCGAACCCCGAGGGATACTTCCTTTTGACGGAAGACCTCGATTTCGGAAACGAGCAGACGGCGGGCGTTATAGAACTTTACGGAACCTTGGACGGCAACGGCTATTCGCTTAAAAACCTGCTTATAAAATTCGACGCGAGAGGCGCGGATTGGGAATCTTATCTCTTCTCTAAAAACGCGGGAACGATAAAAGACCTCGGCGTGTACTGCTCGATGTATATGAACGGCAGTAAGAGCAGCTTTATTTACAAAAACGAAGGCACCGTAAGCAACGTGTATATGGAAATGACCTATCTTTTCAGCGCGAACTTGTGGAGCACCGCTTCGCTTATTCGCGAAAATAACGGTCTTGCAGAAAACTGCATGATAGTGATAACCGCGGCGGAAGGCGTTGCGATAGGTAACGAAGTCGCGCCGATAATCGGCGCCAACGGCGAAAGGGGCGAAGTAAACGACTGCTACGCCGTAACCAACGGGCTTACCACGGTTACCTCTTTCTGCAACTCGAACAGCGGTTCGGCAAGCGGCAACGCCGTGTTTGAAAAGCTTAACGAGCTGATTAAAGCCGCAACGTTCGATAGCGAAGAGGGTTGGAGCGAGTTCTGGACGATAGAAGGCACTAAAGTAATCTTCGGCAGATACGAGTAAAAAACAAATTTAACAAATAAATATCGCCCGATTCGGCGAAAAAAATAAAAAAAGGGAGACAGAAAAATGAGAAAAAAACTAACGGCGATTCTGGCACTTTGTCTTATCGCACTCACAGCGGTTTTTGCAGGAATGTTCGGCTGTAAACAGCCCGAACCCACTCCGGACGATCCCACGCCCGCACCGGAGGTTACCTATACGATAACGTTCCTTGCGGCGGACGATACGGAGCTTTCCGTGATAATCGTAAAAAAGGGTGAAACGCCCGCGTTCAGCGGCACTTATCCCACT
>CAKQEE010000091.1 GCA_934230055.1 uncultured Clostridia bacterium | reverse complement strand
AAGACCTTAAAGCCGCTTAACGACGGCAGAATTTTATGCCCGTCTTCACATATTTACTACGGCGGAGGATTATACGGGAACGAGGGTTTTTATTATCAGGACGACGGGAAAAGAAATCAGAATTTCGAGCCGTGTAAAAGTTCTTTCGGCTGGAAGGACGAGAGCGTTATAAGAAGTACTCATAACTACGAGATTTTGTTGGGATACGGAAACTCGTGGGAAAAATTCAGAAAGCAAAGCTGGAAATCGCAACCCGCGTTACTTAAAAGCAAAAAGCACGCGTATATAATTTCGGAGTTCGCGGTTATCGGCAGACAGGACGATACCACGCCGGAGTGTAAGGAATACGTCAAAACGGATTCTTACGAACTTGCGGACGAAAAACGCGTGTTCGGCGACGTGATAACGCAGAAAGAATGGCGGTTGTCGCAGGCGTATCAGGCGCTTTGCGCTTATAACTCGGTAAAGTATATGCGTTATCTCGGCGCAGACGGACTTATGTGGTGCTGTCTTTCGGGCGGGGCGAACGACGGAAGCTACTTAAAACCGCCGATAGATTTTTACGGGTACGCGAAGCAGGCGTTTTACGCCTTAAAAGAGAGCTTTCAAAAAACGATTTGCTTTAACAAAAAAACAGACGTTGCCTGCGGCGAAAAATATTTTATAGAGCCGTGCATAGTTGGCACGAAAAGCGGCAAAACGTATTTAGTGGAAATATTCGTCTGCGATACGAAAGGCAATCGTACGATGGTTAAAAAATACGAAAACGTGGCGGGAGAAGACGGAAAAACCGATTTGGAGAAGTTTGCGTTTCCCGTAAAAGAGTTCGGATACTACGCGATACAATACGTAACGGTCGAGGAAGGAAGAAAATGATAAAAGTATTACAATTCGGAGAAGGAAATTTTTTGCGGACGTTTGCGGACACGTATTTCAACGCGCTTAACAAAGAGGGCGGAGAGTATAAGGTGAATATCGTAAAACCGCGCGCGGGCGGGAGTCTGGAAAAGTTCGTAAAGCAAAACAATCGCTACCACGCGGTGCTTCGCGGCGTGTCCGAGGGCAAAGCCAAGGAAACGGTTTACGAGGTTACTTCGATAGAAAGCGTATTCTCGCTCTCCGAAAACCCCGAAAGGTTTTTCGCGCTTGCAAAAGAGGACGAGTTGAAAATAATAATCTCCAACACGACCGAGGCGGGGATATGCTTCGACGAAAAGGACGAAATTTCGGATATAGCGAACGCGACCTACCCCGCGAAGCTTACGCGGTTTCTTTACGAACGGTATCTTGCGGGTAAGGCGGGGGTATATATTCTTCCCGCGGAGCTAATCGACGATAACGCCGAGGAACTTAAAAACTGCGTGAACAAGTATATCGAACTCTGGAAACTTCCCGAAGAGTTTAAAAAGTGGAACGAAAAAGAAAACTATTACTGCAACACTCTGGTAGACAGAATAGTATCGGGTTATCCCAAGGACGAAAAAACGGAAAAACACCTGACCGAACTTATCGGAAAAAAGGACGCGCTTATGACTGTGGGCGAGCCGTTCGGGCTTTGGGCGATAGAGAAAAAGGGCGATATAGAAAGATATATTAGGGCAGGAAAACACGATATAGAAGTCGTTCTGACGGACGATATACGGTATTACAAAAAGCGCAAGGTGCGCGTATTAAACGGCAGCCACACAAACCTCGTTTACGCGGGGCTGTGGCAGGGAAAATATACCGTTTACGACTGTATGACGGACGAAAAACTGCTTAAATTCGTGAACGATACCTTAAAAAAGGAGATAATTCCGTTCGTTTCGAGCGACGTAAAAGCGACTGCGGAGTTTGCGGAAAGCGTTAAGGAACGGTTTTTGAACCCGTATCTTAACCACGAACTCACGAGCATCGCGCTGAATTCCGTAAGCAAGTGGAGAGCGCGGGTATTGCCGAGTTTTAAGGACTATTACGAAAAGAACGGAAAAGTACCCGAGAACTTAACCAAAGGCTTCGCTTCGATAATGGCGGCGTATAAGGCCGCGAAAAAAGGCGAGGACGGGAAGTATTACGCAAAACTCCCCGCAAGAACGGTAGAGATAAAAGACGACGAAAGGTATCTCGGATATTTCGCGGACGGCGGGTGCGTGATAAAGTTTATGCAGGACGAAAGCGTGTGGGGAGAGAACCTGACCGAATACGCGGGCTTTGCGGAAGCGGTTAAAAGCACGGTCAAGAAGCTCAGGAGCGGCGATACGGATATTTTATGAACGGTAAAATAATCATAAACGAAAAAGACAACGTGGGAGTAAATCTTGCGGGCGATAAAGATATACCAGCGGGGCATAAGTACGCGCTGAAAGATATAAAGAGCGGCGAGTACGTTATTAAGTACGGGGAAATAATCGGTCGCGCGACGAAGGATATAAAGAAAGGCGAGTGGGTGCATACGCATAACCTAAAATCGCATTTAGACGAAGCGGAAAAGTATTCGTATACCCCGAACTATCCCGAAACGAAAACTATTTCGGGCGCGACGTTTAAGGGTTACAAACGGAAGAGCGGCAGAGCGGGAATAAGGAACGAAATATATATAATCCCGACGGTGGGGTGCGTGAACGACGTTTGCAGAAGGCTTGAAAAACTTTCGCAAAAATATATAACGGGCAGTATAGACGGGATATACGCGCTGACGCACCAGTTCGGGTGTTCGCAACTCGGCGAGGACAACGCGAACATAAAAAAACTGTTGTGCGGAATCGCGCTTAACCCCAACGCCTCGTTCGTGCTGTTCGTGGGACTCGGCTGCGAAAACAACGGCTTGGAAGGAATAAATGAATATTTAAAGCCATTCGGGCGGGAGAATATATCCTTTTTCAACTGTCAGGACGTAGAGGACGAGGTAGAATACGGACTGAATATATTGAAGGGTTTTTGCGAGCAGGCAAAAGACTACGTTCGGGAAGAAGTGCCGACGGGGGAGCTGTGTATAGGTCTTAAATGCGGGGGAAGCGACGGATATTCGGGGCTTACGGCAAACCCGCTGGTCGGAAGAATAACGGACAGAATAGTAGAAGAGGGCGGCTTTGCGATACTTACAGAAGTACCGGAAATGTTCGGGGCGGAACGGCTGTTGATGAATAAGTGCGCAAGCCGCGAGGTATACGAAAAATACCTCGATATGATAACGAAATTCAAAAAGTTTTATACGGACAACGGCTTTCCCGTGTACGAGAATCCGAGTCCCGGCAACAAAAAGGGCGGGATAACCACGCTGGAAGAAAAATCTTTGGGTTGCGTGAAGAAAGCGGGAAGTACGAAGATAGTAGGCGTTCTTTCTTACGGCGAGCAGGCGGAAAGGCGCGGGGTATCGGTACTAAACGCGCCAGGGAACGACCTTATCGCGGCGACCGCGCTTGCGGCGAGCGGGTGTCAGGCGGTGCTGTTCACGACGGGCAGAGGAACGCCGTTTTCCACGTTCGTGCCGACGTTGAAGATAGCGACGAACGATAATTTGGCGGAGAAGAAGAGAAACTGGATAGACTTTAACGCCTATTCTATGGACGAGGCGGGATTATACGACCTGTTGATAAAGTGCGCGAGCGGAGAGTATAAAGCGAAGAGCGAGGATATCCGCGAAATCGCCTTTTACAAAACCGGCGTCACGCTGTAAAAACGGAGACTTTAGGGAATCGCGGCAGAAGAAAAAATATGTATTCCGCGCGGCGTATGGATTTTCCATGCGCCGCGCGACTTTTTGGCTAAAAAACCACTCGCTGAGCGAGTGGATAAAAAGTTTAGAGCTATGGACAAAAAAATACTCCTATGGTAAGATGAAAGCGACTGACAATCGCAAAGAATCTAAAACACATAGGAGGTAGTCCAATGCAGGACATAACAAGTTTAACACATACAAAGTGGAGATGTCAATATCACATAGTATTCGCACCGAAATATCGAAGAAAAATAGTATATGGAAAGTATCGAGAAGAAATAGGTAAGATACTAAGAAAGATATGCGAAAGAATGGATGGTGTAGAAATAATAGAAGCAAATGCGTGTATAGACCACATACACATGCTTGTAACAATACCGCCAAAGATGAGTGTATCGAAATTCATGGGGATATTGAAAGGGAAAAGTAGTTTAATGATATTTGACCGATTTGCGAATTTGAAATATAAATATGGGAATCGACATTTCTGGTGTCGAGGATATTACGTCGATACAGTAGGAAGAGACAAAACAGCGATAGCAAAATACATTCAAAATCAACAAGAAGAAGATAGGTTGACGGAACAGATTAGTATGAAAGAATATATAGATCCGTTCACGGGAAAGCCTGTAGAAGAGAGCTAAAAAGAAAACCACCCAAGGGGTGGAAGCAGTGAAGGCGGTGCAAGTGTCAGTCGTTCAAAGTGCGAGTAGCACCGCCGGCACCATGCGCTTCAAGCGCATAATCAAGCCACCGGCTTAGCCGGTGGTACTTGACTATATGGCGGTGGCATAGATGAAATTGGATTTGACAGTATTTGATACAGACATTTCAAGAATGAAAGTTTTGGAGTTGTTTATTTAACGAATATTTGCCCGAAAGGCGAAACGAAACCGCAACGCACCCGAAATATGCCGAAAATATGGCGATTTTGCGGCGGCTTTACGGCTTTTTTGCGACGGATATGTAAACAAAAATAAAAATAGGCGTTAAGCTGTCGTAAATCGTTGACAAAAAGTATTTTTTGTGGTAAAAATAAGCAAGAATAACAAAAGCGTTGACGGAGAGAGTAACTACCGCACCCGCATTCAGAGAGAGAAACGATTTGCTGTGAGTTTCTTATGCGTAGCCGTAAGCGAAAACCACTCCCGAGCCGTAATGCCGAACCGCTGCCGATTTTGCGGCGCAGTAAGCGTTGCCGTATTCCTGCGTTAAAGGGTGGGTTTAATAAACCCGAGTGAAAAATCAAGGTGGAACCGTGCAAAGAATTTATGCACCCTTGACAGTATGGCTTTATGCCGTATCGTCAAGGGTGTTTTTTGTGTCGATAAATAAAACGAAACTTGCCAAAATAACGCATTTTTTCGCATATGGCAGTAAAACGCAAAACTTGCCGGGCGCATAAAAGGCAAAACTTGCCAGGGCGCATAAAACACAAAATTTGTTCGGCGCATAAAGCGGCGAACCGAAGATAGAATTGTTTAAACATTAAAAACATATATCATCAAAAAAAGGAGTTTTAATAAAATGAAAGTAATTTACAATGACGGAACGGTGGCAGAGTGCTCGCCCGAAGAAGAGTTACACGTTATAAGACATACCGCGGCGCACGTAATGGCGCAGGCTATTAAGCGTTTGTATCCGCAAGCCGATTTTGCTTATGGTCCCGCAACCGAAAAGGGTTTTTATTACGACGTAGACCTTGGCGAAACCAAACTTTCCGATGAAGATTTGCAAAAAATCGAGG
>CAKQEE010000090.1 GCA_934230055.1 uncultured Clostridia bacterium | reverse complement strand
ACGCCCTTTAACAAGCTTATAACCGCGAAAGAGGGGGTAAGCCTTAAAGAAGCGAACGACGTTATCTGGGATAACAAGCTCAATTCTCTTCCGATAATCAACGAAGAGGGCAAGCTTTTGTATTTCGTGTTCAGAAAGGACTACGATTCCCATAAAAATAACCCGAACGAGCTTTTGGACGGCAAAAAAAGATACATAGTCGGCGCGGGAATAAACACGAGAGACTACGCCGAACGCGTTCCCGCGCTTATCGAAGCGGGCGCGGACGTGCTTTGCATAGACTCTTCGGAGGGCTTTTCCGAATGGCAGAAGAGAACTCTTTCGTGGGTGAGAGATAACTACGGCGACAGCGTTAAGATCGGCGCAGGCAACGTGGTAGACGCGGAAGGGTTCAGATTTTTGGCGGACTGCGGCGCGGATTTCGTTAAAGTCGGCATCGGCGGCGGCTCCATTTGCATTACGAGAGAAACGAAAGGCATCGGCAGAGGTCAGGCTACCGCGCTTATAGAGGTTTGCGCCGCGCGCGACGAGTATTATAAGGAAACGGGAGTATACGTTCCCGTTTGCTCGGACGGCGGAATAGTTTACGACCACCACATAACGCTTGCGCTTGCCATGGGCGCGGATTTCGTTATGCTCGGCAGATATTTTGCGAGATTCGACGAAAGTCCCACGAACAAGGTAATGATCGGCGGCAACTATTTTAAGGAATACTGGGGCGAAGGTTCCGCAAGAGCGAGAAACTGGCAGAGATACGACCTCGGCGGCGATAAAAAGCTTTCCTTTGAAGAGGGCGTGGATTCTTACGTTCCCTATGCGGGCAAACTTAAAGATAACGTTAGCATATCCCTTTCCAAGGTGCGTTCCACAATGTGTAACTGCGGCGCGCTTACCATAAAGGAATTGCAGCAAAAAGCAAAGCTTACCCTTGTTTCGGCAACGAGCATAGTAGAAGGCGGCGCGCACGACGTTATCCCCAAAGAGAAAACTCAAACCATAAAATAAAGACTTAAAAACAAGCGTTCAATCGCCCCGCGCAAGCTTTGCGCGGGGCTGAAAATTAAAACGGACAAAGACAAAAAAGGACAAGACTTTTAACGCGGCGGTAAAGCGGTATGCACTATAAAATTACAAACGGTTCGGTTGCGTTTGGCGCGGACGTGATTTTGGAGCGAATAGATTTCGAGATAAAAAGCGGGGAGAAAATAGCCGTCGTCGGCAGGAACGGTTGCGGCAAAACCACCCTCTTAAAAGCAATCGTCGGCGAGGTTCCGTTAGAAGAAGGAACGGGAGAAACGCCCTTTTCCGTAACCCGCGCGGACAATCCCGTGATAGGCTATCTTAAACAAATAGATTTCGAGGACGAAACGAGGACGTTAAAAGAGGAAATTTACACCGTTTTCGCGCCTATTTTCAGCACGGAAGAGAGAATGGAAATTCTCCGAAAAAAGCTCGAAACGCAGCACGACGACAGAACGCTTAAAGCTTATTCTTTCGCGTGCGACGAGTTTGAAAGGCTCGGCGGGTATACCTATAAAAAGGAATACGCCGTAATGGTAAAAAGCTTCGGTTTTACCGCGGCGGACGAAGAGAAGAAACTTACGGAATTTTCCGGCGGGCAGCGCACGAAAATTTCTTTTATAAAACTGCTTTTATCTAAACCCGACCTTCTTTTGCTTGACGAGCCGACAAACCACCTCGATTTATCCACGGTAAAGTGGCTTGAAGATTATCTTAAAAATTATAAATCCGCGATAGTGATAGTTTCTCACGACCGAATGTTTATAAACCGCGTGGTGAACAAGGTTTATGAAATAGAGTACGGCGAAACGCGGCTTTATAAGGGGAATTATTCCGATTTCGAGCGGCAGAAACGCATTAACTACGAAAAACAGAAAAAAGACCACGAACTGCAACGTGCGGAAACAGAAAGATTAAACAGGCTTATAGAACGCTTCCGCTATAAGGCGACGAAAGCAAAAATGGTGCAGTCTAAAATAAAGCTTTTAGACAGAATGAAGATGATAGACGCGCCGGACCGTTACGACCTGAAAACCTTCCACGCGGACTTTCAGCCGATTACGGAGACGGGAAAAGAGGTGCTTAAAACGGTTTCTCTTACCGTTGGGTACGAAGCGGAAAACCCGCTTGCGACGATAGACCTCGCGCTATTTAAAGGGGATAGGCTGGGCATAATCGGCGATAACGGGATAGGAAAGTCTACCTTTTTAAAGACGATAGACGGGATTTTGCCGCCGCTTTCGGGAAACTACGTTTTCGGCGCGAACGTGCAGACGGGGTATTTCGATCAGGAAATGGCGCACGTTAAAGGGGAAGAAACGGTGTTTGAAAATTTTCATAACGCCTTTCCCAAAATGAACGACAACGCCGTTCGCACCGCACTCGGGGCGTTCAATTTTTCGGGCGAAGAGGTTTATAAAAAGGTTTCGGAGCTTTCCGGCGGGGAAAGGGTGCGGCTTGCGCTGTGCAGAATTTTCCGCAATCGCCCCAACGTTCTTATGTTAGACGAGCCGACCAACCATATGGACATAGTCGGCAAAGAAACGTTGGAAAATATGCTTTCGGAGTATTCGGGAACGCTGATTTTCGTTTCTCACGACAGGTATTTCGTGGAAAAGCTTGCAACGAAGCTGCTCGTGTTTAAGGGCGGCAAGGGCGAAAAAACGCGTGCCGAATTTTTCCCTTACGGATACGACGAATTAGAAAGAAAAGAAAAAGAAGCGGCGGAATACGAAAAGGGCGGCGCGGAGCTTTTTGAAAGGGAAAAAAGCGCGCCCGTCGTAAATTCTGAAAAAGAAGAAAAAACGAAAAGCGCGAAAAAGGGCTTTACAACGCCGCTTAAAGAAAAGTCGAAAAGGCTTAAAAAACTTGAAAAGCTGGAAAAGCTTTCTGCAGAAGCGGATAAGAAAATCGCGGAAATAGAACGCGAGCTTTCCGATCCGCAGGTGTATTCCGACTATAAAAAGTGCGAAGAGCTTCAAGCGGAAGCGGACAAATTGCGCGCCGCCGCCGTGGAGTACGAGGAGGAGTGGCTTGCCCTTTCCGAAGAAGAATAGCGCGCGGAAGAGAAAAGCGGAAGAAGTCTTAAAAAAGTAAAAGCGGACGCAACGAAAAAATAAACAAAACAGAAAGGCAGACTTAAAAAAAGTCATAATACAGAAAAACTTTTAATAAAATTTATCGTGGATACGTGCGGGGTTATCAACATTTCGCCCGAAAAAACGCGGTAAAAATGTGGATAACGCGGCAACAAAACGGAAGTTATCCACATTTTAAGTTTATAAAGAGAGATTTATGGCTGTTATAAAAAGAAGAAGTCTGGTAATAGTATCCGTACTTATAGCTGTGGCTATAACTTTTGCGTTGTGCGTAGACGCGCTTGCAAAAACGAGCGCGGGCGCGCAAGCCACGGGTATAACCGTGGTGTTAGATGCTGGTCACGGCGGAATAGACGGCGGCGTCGTCGGGGTAAAAACGGGCGTAAAAGAAAGCGACCTTAACCTGAAAATAGTAAAAAGGTTAGAAAAGTACCTGACGGACGGCGGTATAAACGTTATATTAACGCGCAAAACGGAAGCGGGGCTGTACGGCGTGGCGGCGGCAAGCCTTAAACGCAGGGATATGGAAAAGAGGAGGGATATAATCTTAAAGGCGGAACCCGCGCTTGTTGTCAGCGTGCATCTGAATAAGTTTTCCGTTTCTTCGCGGCGCGGTGCGCAGGTTTTTTATAAGCAGGGGGATGAAAACTCTTTAAATCTTGCAAAAAGTATTCAGACCGCGTTCAATCAGATGGAAGAAAGCGCGAGGGAATTTTCTCCGCTTGTCGGCGATTATTATATCCTTAATTGTTCCCCGTATCCATCCGTAATAGCGGAGTGCGGTTTTCTTTCTAACCCGCAGGAAGAAGCCCTTCTCGTAACGGAAGAGTATCGGGATAAAATTGCATACACGCTTTTTAAGGGCGTTATAAAATATCTTGCGCAAAACTCTTACAAAGAAGAGGGAAAAAATTAAAATACGAAACCCGAATTAAAAAAAGAACTTAAATAAAGAACTTAAATAAAGAACTTCAAAAAGAAGTTGAAAAACGGAATATAAAAAATCGGAGCCGCGCTTTAAGATTAAAGCGCGGCTCTTGCCGTAATTTTTATTTAATTAAATAACCACGCGTAATCCCGCGCCCGAAAATCAGCCGCCGAGCATTTCCGATACGCCGAGAAGAGCTATACCTGCAACGGTCAGGGCGATTGCAACGTAATGCTTCCACGAAAGCTTTTCTTTGAGGAATATTCTGCTCCAAACAACCGAAAGCACGCAGTAAGCGGAAATCATGGGAATACCCGCTTTAAAGTCGGAAAATATTACCGCCATGTAGAAAATTTGTCCTACCGTTTCGCAAATCGCGCCTATTATCAAAGACTTTCTCAAAGTAAGTTTTCCGCCTGCTTCCGAAATTTCTTTCCCGTAAGGCGAAAAGAATTTCTCTTTTTTAACGAACCTCACGACGATGAACGAGATAATCGCGAACAAAAGCGCGGTAAACTCGAACGACGTGTTAGAAGCGTATTCGGAAAGCTCGTCAAAGATTTTAAGCTCGGAAATCGCGCTGTCGCCGACCGTTCCCAAAGCGTCTAAAACGAGGTAAATTATCGGTATAAGAATCGCCACAAGACTTTTCGTGTACTTAAATTGTTTGCTGTCTTGCCGCGCAAGCTTAACCTCCTCGTTTTCGCGGTATTCAACTACGCCGAGTCCTATAATTCCTATCGTTATAAGAACGACCGCCGCGATTGAAATTCCGTCGATAGTCGCCCAGCCTAAAATAAGGCAAATGACGAGCGCAAGCGAACCGGAAGAGTTGCATATCGGAGAAGACACCGAAAGTTCTATATACCGCAAGCCGATATACCCGATAAGCATTGCGAGAAGGTATATCGCCGCGACGGGCGCGTAGTGCAAAAAGTCTATCGGCTTAAAGTCTGTGTAAATAATATTTCTCCACCATTCGGGGGTTGCGTCCTCCGCCAGCGGCGGAAGCCAGATGCTTGCGATAATGGTAATTACCGCGTGAATACCCATAACGACGCCTACGAAAAACATAACGCGCCAATGGCTGTTTTTGTCTTGTTGCGCAGTACCGAGTTTGGAAAAAAGGTCGGAACCGCTCCAGCATAAAAGGGCTATGAGGGCGAAAATAAACGCTGTCATCTGCTCTTCTCCTTTGTAAAAAATTTTAAAAAATAAAAACGCAAAGCTTTCGGTTTGAAAGCGGCACGATTAAATATCGTACCCGCGAAGCTTCACGCTTTTGACAAACGGTTTAATTATATCCGCAAAACTTTTTGCCTCCGCTGTTTCTACGGGGGAAAGGTTTTGGGACATGCAGTAGTCGCCCGATTTAAAACGTTGCAGAAAATACTTCTCCGCGCCCCTTATCCACTCGGAGAT
>CAKQEE010000089.1 GCA_934230055.1 uncultured Clostridia bacterium | reverse complement strand
GGGTACGGCGGGCGCGGGTTCCGCGGCGAACGGGTATTCCGGCACGGTTTGCAACGAGAGCGATAGCGCGGTGCTTCCCGCACTCGGGACGAGCGTGAAAGAGGGTACGAGCCTTGCGGATTCCGCGGTCGTGATAGAAAAGTACGAAAGACCTTCCGCGGAGTTTCCTAACGGCAGGGTGATAACCGTTGCGGGCGGCAAGCTGCTTTATTACGGAGAACTTCCGTTTATGAACGGCGCGGGCAAAACGCGTACTTTCCCTTTCGTTAAGCAAGACGGAATAGCTTCCGCGGGGAACTTTTTCGGCACGAGCGTGATTGAAAGGCTTATACCCGTTCAGCGCGCCTACAACGCCGTGAAAAACCGCAAGCACGAGTTTATCAACAGGCTTTCTATGGGCGTTATGACTGTAGAGGACGGTTCCGTAGACGTGGAGGATTTGGAAAGAGAGGGAATTCCTCCCGGAAAAATCCTCGTGTACCGCCAAGGCACGAGCGCGCCCGAAATGATGAATGAGCTTTCCATGCCGACCGACTTTAAGGACGAGGAGGAAAAGCTTTTAAACGAATTCGTGTTGATAAGCGGCGTTTCGGATGTTTCCGCTTCGGCAAGAAGCGCGCTTTTATCGAGCGGTAACGCTTTGGAGATTCTCGTTGAACAGGATAACGAAAGGTTACTTCTACCCGCGGAGGAAATAAGGAAAAGCTATCTTGAAATAGCAAGGTTTATAGTAAGACTTTACGCGCAATTTTCCGCGGGACTCAGGAGAATTAAGTATAAAGACAAGCTTTTCCGCACGAAGGTGGCTTATGCGGACGGAAAAGCTCTTTCTTCCGACGACGTGTATTTAGAGAACGAAAACGAGCTTTTGTATTCGCAAAGCGCGAAAAAGGATACCGTACTGAAACTGTACGACAGCGGGCTTTTGGCGGACGACAACGGCAGGATAAGACCTGCCACGCGCGAAAAGGTGCTTGCGCTTTTGGGGTATAAAGACCTCGACGGGGAAAAGGGTATACCGAGGCTTCACGAAGAAAAGGCGCAGAAAGAAAATAAGGCGTTGATAAAAAAAGAGGTCGCGATAGACGAGGTGGACGACGACGCCGTTCACGTAGCGGAACACGTGCGATACGTTTTGTCCGAATACGACGACCTTTCGGAAAGCGCGCGGGCGAGAATTTACGCGCATATAAGGCTTCATAAGGAACGCGCGGAGAGAAAAGAAGCGGAAGTTTCCGCTTATTCCGCCGCGAAAAAGTAAATAAGGGAGAAATCATGACGGAAAAACTTAACATTGAACAAACCGATTTCGTAAAAGCGCAAGCCGCGGAGGCGGAGAAGGATAGCGGTGCAAGAGGCGAAGAGGTCTCATACGGAAAGTTTAAAAACGCGGAGTCGCTTTTATCCGCTTACAACTCTTTGCAAGCTGAATTTACCAGACGCTGTCAGCGACTTAAAGAGTTGGAAGAGGTAACGAAAGCGGCGAATAAAGCCGAGACGGAAGAAACGGAGAAAACGGCGGTTAAGGCGGCGGCGGAAACAGCTACGGGCGCGGAGGAAAAAGTCGCGTACGAAGAGGGGAAAGCGGCGGGCTTTGACGAATCTATCCGAAAAATCGTTCCCGAAACTTTCGAAAAAGCGGCAAACGGCGCGGAACAACCCGATTTATTAAAAAAGGATTCCGGGCAGGCGAATGGAGATGGCGGAAACAAGGAAAAAGGCGAAGAAAACGCTCCCGCAAGAGTTATCTCCGCAAAAGAGAGGGAGGACGTTCTGAAAGAATATTTGGAAAGCGTTCTGCAAAAAAAGACGGGAGCGATATTGATGGAAGGAGCGGGGGCGAGCCTTAAAACGCCGCGTTCCCGCCCGAAAACGGTGGAGGAAGCGGGCAGACTTTTCCGCGACTCCTTCGGTAACGTATAAAAGCGAAACTTTCGTTTCGCGGCAAAAGTTTGTTATTCCGATTGAGTTATGTTTTGACGGGGAAAGAGATTCTTCGGAAGTAGGGCAAGAAGCAAGGCTCACAACGACGATAGGGGAAAATACTTTGCGGGCGGGGGAAAATCAACAAAACTCGGAGTAACAAACAAATATTAAAACTATTCAATTAAAGGAGAAATTTATGGCAATTACTTTGACTAATGCGGATAACGCGCTTAAAACTTATTATCTCGACGCCGTTTCCGAACAGCTCGGACAGGCTAACCCTTTTCTTGCGAAAATTAAACAGTCTACCGACAACGTTTGGGGTAAGGACGTTAAAAAACTTGCGATTTACGGCATAAACGGCGGTATAGGCGCGGGTTCGGAGGACGGCGCGCTGCCCGCGGCAAAGGGAAATAACTACGCGCAATTTACCGCTACCTTGAAAAACCTTTACGGAACGATAGAAATTTCCGATAAGGCGATAAGGGCTTCCGAAAACAACGCGGGCGCGTTCGTAAACCTTCTTAACGCGGAAATGGCGGGACTCGTGCGCGCTTCTTCGTTCAACCTCGGCAGAATGTTGTTCGGCGACGGAAGCGGCAAGATAGCTACCGTAAAATCGGTCAACTCCGAAGTCATCACCCTCGACAGCGTTGCGGGCGTAGACCTCGGAATGGAAATAGAAATAAGAGACGCGGACGGAGATATTCTCGAAGCCGTCCCCGGCGGCGTGATTTCTTACGTTGACAGAGGGAACAAGGCTATTAAGATTTCCACCGCCGCGACGGTGAACAACACCACCGTTACCACCGGTTGCTTTATTAACCTTAAAGGTTCTTACAACAACGAAATTACCGGCCTCGGTGCGATTTTCTCTTCGAGCGGAAGCTTATACGGCGTTTCGAGATCTACAAGCCCTTGGCTTACTCCGTATATGAAAAATTCCACGGGTAACCTTACCGAGGTTGCAATTCAAACCGCTCTCGACGTGATAGAAGAAAGCGGCGGTGCGCCCGTAAACTTTATCATCTGCTCTTGGGGCGTAAGAAGAGCTTTGCAAAAGCTGCTTACGGCAAGCAAAAGATTCGTGGAGACGACCGAGCTTGCGGGCGGTTACAAAGCTATGACGTACAACGGCATACCCGTGGTTGCGGACAGGTTCTGCCAGCCCGGTACCATGTACCTTTTGAACACGAACGACTTTACCTTGCATCAGCTTTGCGACTGGCAGTGGCTTGCGGGCGACGACGGAAAGATACTCCGTCAGGTGGCGGGCAAACCCGTTTATACCGCAACTCTCGTTAAATACGCGGAACTCATTTGCGACCGCCCCTACGCGCAGGGCAGAATCGAGGGGATTACCGAGATTTAACGAATTCCGAAATTTCGCGCCCGATTTACGCGCTTTTTGCGTAATTTACGCGACTATCCGTACGGCTGTTTATGCGGAAATTCGGGCGGCTTGCGTGAAAAAGCGTGAAAAGCGAATATCCGGAAAAGTTCGGGCGAGAAAGAAAAGATAAAAGGGGAAAAGGATTTGCGGCGCGCCGCGCGGTGTTATGCGCGGCGCGCCGTTTAAGTATATTACGTTTTATTTTGGGAGGAAAAATGAAAGTTAAAGAAATTATTTGCGCGGCGGCGGGGCTTTTGGGAAAGGAAACGGTAGCCGCATATTTATCGGGAGAAAGCGCCTCTGCCGGAACGGGGGTTATGAACGAAATCAATTCGGGCGTAAGGCTGCTGAACGTGCTTCTTTGCGAAATCGCGGGCAGTTATTTGCCGATGATAAAGAAGGAAACGCCCGAAGTTAAAGATGGCAAAATTTTTTACGCAGACCTATCCGAAAAAGCGACGAGAATAAGGGAGGTTTTGGACGAGGCGGGCAATTCGCAATTTTTTGCGATTCATTCGGAGTACGTTGTACCGAGAAACGTTCCCTCCGCCGTAGTTTACGAATACTTGCCGCCTGTTTACGGGCTTACCGACGATATAGGCGAATTTGAAAAAAACGTTTCCGCGGCGGTGCTTGCCTTCGGACTTGCCGCCGAAATTTGCCTTGCGGAAGGAAGATACGCCGAATCCGTTATGTGGAGAGAAAGATTTTGCGACGGGCTTTCCGCCGTGGTTATTCCGAAATGCGCGCGCGCGAAGAGCAGGTGCTTTATATGAAAAAAAAGGTTTACGACTTTTCCGCGGCGAAGAAAATTTCTATGAAAGAAATTATCGTTACGGTAGACGCGAGCGCGAAAGCCTTTACCGACCAGAGAGTGAAAAACGCCGCCAACAAAACCTGCCGTTATAAGGAAACGGGGTTCGCTTGCCCGAGCGGGGTGAGCGTAACGAGAACTTATTTTGCGGGCGGGCGGATTTTTGCATATTGCAGCGACCTTTGCGTTTACGAGTGCCTTACGGAAGAAATAGAGGGAAGCTCGGATGTGAAGCGTTCGTTTTTAAAAGCGACGGACGCGACTTTTGCAAAAGAGCCGCTCGTTATTCCGATAACCGATTGCGGGGAAGAAAAAATCATAATTTCGGGCGAAGAAGGGGCGCGTTTGCTTTACGTTTCCGCGGAAACGGGGGCGAGAGAGAATACCTCCGTAGATATCCCTTTCGGAACGGACTTTGCGATTTGCGACGGAAGGCTCTTTATAGCAAGCGGCAAAAAAATTTATTTTTCGGAAGAGTACGACTGCCTGAATTTTTCCATCGGCACGGAAAACGAGGGGATTATTACGACGGACGGGAGCGACGGAGATATAGTTGCCCTGCAAGCGGTGGGAGAAGAGCTTTATATTTTGTGCAGAAGGCGTATTCTGGTGCTTTCGCCGAAAGGCGATATTGCGGAATGGACGCTCAAAAAGCAAAGTACCCAAAGCTTTTCCGTTTACGAAGGCTTCGGCGCGGGCTGCGGAAAAAACCTCGTTTTCATTTCGGAAGGGAGACTTTACGTTTACGACGGAAAAACGCTTAAAGCGGCGAAGTCTAAGCTAAGCGACAGGTTTGTGACTTATTACGACGAGGCGGTTTCCGCGCTCGGCGCGTTCGCGTGCATAGCGTTTTTAGAAGACAACGACGGCGTGTATCTTTACGACCCGGAAACGGAAGAGGAATTTATTTTGCCGAAGTATTACGGGCTTTCAAGAACGGGCGGTTACGCTACGGATAAAGACGGAAAAAAGATTTATAAGCTTACGTCGGGATTAACGAGCGACGGAGAGGGCGGCGCGCCGGCAAGCATCGGCGGAGGTCCTTCCTCGGTTAACCGCCTCGGCGGGAATTATGATTTCGGCACGTGCGGAAGAAAAACGATAGTAAAGATTGCCGTTAAAACGCTCGGAGAAGGGGTTATCAAAATAAGGGGCGATTCCGCAATTAAAAGCTTCGACCTTAAAAACGGGTATAATTCCTTTAACGTCGGGATTTCGGCAAGAAGGTTCCGCTTGGATTTTACTTCCGCGCAAGAGGGTTTCGAGCCGCAGAAAATCACTTTCGTATACTTTGAGTCTTAATATAAAGGAGAATTTATGCAATATACAAAACCCACGACGAAAGAACAGATGTATAC
>CAKQEE010000088.1 GCA_934230055.1 uncultured Clostridia bacterium | reverse complement strand
CTTAACGACAACCTGAACGGCTATGAACAAGCGGTAAAATTCAATGTGCTTACGATCGGCAGGGACGTGGAAATCGTTCAGTCGCTTGCCAAGTGGAAGAGAATGGCTCTTGCAAAGTACGGCTTTAAGGCGGGAACGGGGCTTTATACAGATATGAACGCCATAAGGCGCGAAGAGGTTTTAGACGAGCTTCATTCCGTATACGTCGATCAATGGGACTGGGAAAAGATAATCACGCGCGAAGAACGCAGATATTCCTATCTTAAACAGACGGTGAAAAAAATTTACGGCGCGATAAAAAAGCTTTCCGCGGCGGTCAATAAAGAATATCCCGTTCTTAAAGCGGAGTTGCCGAAAGAAATAACTTTTATTTCTACCGAGGAGCTTGAAAGAGAATACCCCGAGGTGCCTTGTAAGGAGCGCGAAAACATCGTTGCAAGAAAGTACGGCGCGGTTTTCGTTTACCACATAGGCGGAAAGCTTAAAGACGGCAACCCGCACGACGGAAGAGCCGCCGACTACGACGACTGGAGGCTTAACGGAGATATAATTCTGTTTAACGATATTTTAGACAGGGCTTTTGAAATTTCTTCTATGGGTATCAGAGTAGACGAAAAAAGCCTCGTAAAGCAACTGCGCGCAAAAGGCGAGCTTTATAAGCTCGAAAACGACTATTGCAAAGGCATTTTAAGCGGTGAACTTCCGCTTACCATCGGCGGCGGCATAGGTCAGTCGAGACTTTGTATGTACTTTTTGAAAAAAGCGCATATAGGCGAAGTGCAGGCTTCCGTCTGGTCGGACGAGGACGTGAAAAAGAACGCCGCAAAGGGGATATATCTTCTCTGATGGGCGCGTTGGATAGGGCGGTGCTGCTTATCGGCAGCGAAAATATAGAAAAACTTTCAAAAGCCTCGGTTGCTTTGTTCGGCGTGGGCGGCGTAGGCGGCTTTGCGGCGGAAGCTTTGGCAAGAAGCGGCGTCGGAGCGATTACGGTGTTCGATAACGACACGGTTGCGGAAAGTAACTTAAATCGCCAGATAATCGCGCGGGCGGACAATATAGGCGAAGATAAAATAAAGGCGGTGACGGAAAGACTTTTGTCTATCAATCCCGCGTTAAAGCTTACAGCCTATAAAGAATTTTATTTGCCGGCAACAGCCGACAAATACGACCTTTCGGGGTTCGATTGCGTACTCGACGCGGTAGATACGGTAAGCGCGAAGATAGAGATAATATCGCGTGCGAAAACCGCGGGCGTACCCGTTATTTCCTGTATGGGAACGGGCGGAAAGACCGATCCGACTCTTTTAAGAGTGGCGGATATAGAAAAAACTTCCGAGTGCCCGCTTGCAAGGGTTATGAGAAGAGAGCTTAAAAAGCGCGGCATAAAAGGGGTAAAAGTCGTTTATACCACGGAAAAGTTCACGAGAGACGAAAAGGCAACGGAGAACGCGGAAAAAGTGAAATGCGGCAGACCTTCGCCGCCTTCTATGATATTCGTTCCCGCGGCGGCGGGGCTTATTCTTGCGCGGGAAGCGGTCTTCGAGATTATAAAAAAGTAGCGAATATATTAAAGCCGAAAAAATAAAAAATCGGTCGCGCCGATGAGCGGCGGCGCAAACGCAAAAGAAAAAAAGGAGACGGACAAAATGAAATACGTAATCGCTTCGGACCTGCACGGCTCGTACGCATACGCCTTAAAAATAGCGGAGATTTTCAAAAAAGAAAATGGGGATAAACTTATTCTTCTCGGGGATATTTATAATCACGGACCGAGAAATCCCTTCCCCGAAGAATACGCGCCGATGAAGGTCGCGGAAGTGCTGAATTCCATAAAAAAGAACCTTATCGTTATAAAAGGTAATTGCGACAGTCAGGTAGACACACTTATTTCCGAATTCGACTTTATAGAGGACTGCGTTCTTACGAGTGGCAAGGCTTGCGCGCTTTTAACACACGGTCACGTTTATAATAAAGACGCCGCGCCGAAAACCGAATACGACGCGGTTATATACGGGCATTTTCATACGGGGTTTATAGAGAGAATAGACGGCACGGTGTTTGCAAACGCGGGTTCGCTTTCGCTCCCGAAAAACGGCACGCCTTCTTCTTATATGACCTTGCAAAACGGCGAACTTATCCTGAAAGAAACCTTAACGGAACGTGAAATCGCAAGGATAATAATTTAGTAAAATATAAGAAGAAGTGTAAAAAAATTAAAAAATAAGCACGGAAACAATAGTAGTAGGATTTCTTTTTTATGAAGCTTTTTTATTCCATCGCTCCAAGCGGTGTTTTTTTTTCGTTAAAGGTTACAATAAAACCGCGGCGTGAAATTTCCTTTCACGCCGCGGTCTGTTTTTTATCCTATATATTTTATAATTCCTTAATGCACTTTCTCGGGCATTTGTTCAGACAGGTATAACAGCCCGTGCATTTTTCGTAATCTATAACGGGAAGATTGTTTACCATAGTTATAGCGTGCGAAGGGCAGACTTTTGCGCACATTCCGCAAGCGATACAGCCCGCTTTGCAAGCGTCCATAACGGCTTTTCCTTTGCATTGCGAAGAGCAGGCGATATATACCGCCGCGGACTTCGGCAACAATTCTATAATTTTTTTAGGACAACCGTTCACGCAAAGTCCGCAAGCCTCGCAAAGCGCGCCGTTTACGTAAGCCGCGCCGTCTTTAACGGAAACGGCGTGGTATGGGCAAGCCTTTTCGCAAGAACCGCCGCCGAGACAGCCGTAAGTACAAACCTTTCTGCCGCCCATAAACGAAGCCTGCGCCGCGCAACCTTTGTTGCCTACGTAATCGAATTTATCGAGCGCGATATTGCCGCCCGCGCATTTTACAACGGCAAATTTCTCTTCGCCCGCGGCAAAGGGAATTCCGAGGATTTTAGCAATTTCCGCTTTGTTTTCGGCAGAAGTAGGTCCGCATGAGGTCATTTGAGCTTTGCCTTCCGAAAGGGCTTTTGCAAAGTCCGCACAGCCTGCGTACCCGCAACCGCCGCAGTTGGCGTTGGCAAGAAGTTCTTTAATTTTTTCCGCTTTTTCGTCCGTCGGTACGGCGCAGAGCTTGGAAACAAGAACTATAAACACCGCAAAAACCACGGCAAGCACGGCAACGATTGCTATAACGACGAGCAGGGTTTGTGTGGAAACGGGATCGAGAAGTAAATTAAACATAACGTAAACTCCTTAAATCAATGCGAACACGTAGAAAGCCATAGCGATAAAACACGCGGTAATCATGGCAATAGGGAAGCCTTTAAGGTGTTTCGTAACGCCGTTTCTCGCTATCTTTTCGCGCAGACCGCTCATTATAACTATTGCCACGGTAAACCCGAGTCCCGCAAACAGTCCGTATAAAACGGCATAACCCATATTCATTTCCGCGGCGGTTATTCCTATCAAAGAAGCCATTTGTCCCGCGTCTATCACGAGTTCCGCAACACCGAGAACGGCGCAGTTGGTGGTGATAAGGGGCAGATAAATTCCCATCGCGTTATAAAGCGTCGGAGAGAATTTTTTAAGAGCCATTTCTATCATCTGCACTATCGCGGCGATTATGAATATGAAAATTATTATTTCCATAAACTCTATGCCGAGCGGAACGAGTATGTAATTGTAAATGGGGTAGGTGATAAGGCAGGTAAGAGTCATAACAAACGTTACCGCAAGCCCCATGCCGAGCGCGCTTTTAAAGTCTTTCGATACGCCGAGGAAGGGGCAAATTCCCAAAAATTGCACCACGACGAAGTTGTTTATAAATACCGCGGATATTATTATAAGTATGAATTCGGTCATCTATTTCACCTCCGCGCTTTTTGCGCCCTGTTTAGCAGCCGTTTCGGAAACGTTCGCGTTTGCCGCGCCGAAAGCGCCGTCAGCGTTAGCGGTAGCGCAAGCTTTCGCGCCGGTTCCGGTAAAGCCCGCAACGGCTTCTGCGTTTTCCGCACTCAACGCCTCGAATTTAGCAAACTTTTTCTTTTCGTACAGGTCGAATTCTTTTACTTTCTTATGCTTTTTAACGGAATCCATAATTATGGAAAAGACAGCTATAAACGTTGCGTAAGTGAAGAACGCGCCCGCGCTTTTCGCAAAGAACTCTATTTTGAAATCCCATAATTTAATTCCGAATACCGCGCCCGCGCCGAGAATTTCTCTCACCGCGCCCATAAGGGTAAGCGCAAGGGTAAACCCGAGTCCCGTAAACAAACCGTCGCAAGCGGAAGCGAGAACGTCGTTTTTAGAAGCGAAGCTTTCCGCACGGGCAAGAATAATGCAGTTTACCACGATAAGCGGCAGGTATAATCCCATAGAAGCGTAAATATCGGGCAAAAGCTTATCGAGCGCAAGCCTTACGATCGTAACGAAGGTGGCTATGATAAGCACGAACGCGGGGATACGCACTTCTTTCGGGATAACTCTGCGCAGCATGGAAATTATCATATTACTGCAAATAAGCACGAAAGTTACCGCAAGTCCCATGCCGATGCCGTTCATCGCCGCAGTTGTCAGCGCGAGGGTAGGACAGGTGCCGAGAACGAGTTTAAGCGTCGGGTTGGAAGCAATAAGCCCGTCGGTCGCTATTTTTTTATAATTGTTTTTCATTTCGCGTTTTCTCCCAGATATTCTATAACGCAGTTCACGGCGTTGCAATGTGCGGTGGCTGTATAAGTCGCGCCCGTGTTCGGTTGATTGCCGCCCGAAACGTTTGCGGAAAAATATCCTTCGCCTTTTTTATAGTGAGAGGTAACGTCCGTAAGCAAAAAGCCGCCGTAATAATCGTTTCCGAATTTGCTCATAAGCGTTTGCTTTGCATAGCTTTCCAAAACGACCTTCGTTATATCGTATTTGCCTTCGGAAACGGTAACGAGAACCCAAAGAGTAACCGTTCCGTTTTTGTAGCCTTTATATCCCGTCGCCTGAAATAAAAGGTCGTTTTCTATTTTATAAAGTTTATTTACCGAACCGAACTCGTATTCCGCAGGCTTGTTTTTAGAACCGTCGGAGGAATCGACGTCTATAATAATATTCTCTTCCGAAACGGATTTTTTTTCGCCGTAAATTTTGGCAATCGCGCGTTCGGTGCGCTCTGCCGCGGAAACGTGCAGCACGTTGTTAAGAACGGCAAGAAGCCCGCCCGAAACGACGGCTATTATAAGCAGGGTAGAGATACAGCGGAACCAGACGTTTTTGAATAATTTAGCCATTTTTCGCCGCCTTTTCCGCTTTTATTTTTTTCTCCTTCACGTACCCGAACGGGCGTTGAACGATAAACTTGTCGATAAGCGGAACAAGTAAATTCATAAGTAAAATCGCAAAGGAAACGACTTCCATTTTAGTCGCCGCGCGAAGCCCCGCGGTAAGAAGTCCTAACGCGATAAAGTATATTACGTTTCCGAGCTTGGTGTTCGGCGTGGTAACGTAGTCGGTCGCCATAAAAATCGCGCCGAGGATAAGTCCGCCCGATAGTATCGAGGGGAGGAACACGCCGAAGTCGAACCCCGCAAGGCAAACCGCAAAAAGCCCTTCAACCG
>CAKQEE010000087.1 GCA_934230055.1 uncultured Clostridia bacterium | reverse complement strand
GACGGAGATATACTTATCGAAACGATAAGCTTTATAGACCGTTGGGACCAAAATTACGTTCAGCAGCACGTCGGTTATACGTGCAAAGAAGGAAAGCAGAGCTTTTCGCCGAGCTTTACTTATTTCGGCTTCCGGTATATACGGGTAGAAGGCTTAACCGCCGAGCAGGCAACTCCCGAATTGTTGCAAGCGACGGTGCTACATTCCGATATTAAGAGAAGCGGAAGCTTTAAGACGGATAGCGAAATTGTCAACAAAATTCAGGATTGCGTGATGCGGAGCAATTTTTCGAATTTTTTCTATTTCCCCACCGACTGCCCGCACAGAGAGAAAAACGGTTGGACGGACGACGCCGCGTTATCGGCGGAACAAATGTGCTATAATCTGAAAGTTTACGACAGTTTGCGGGAATGGCTTTATAATATTCGTTTATCGCAAAAAGAGAGCGGCGTTTTGCCGGGGATTATCCCTACGACGGGTTGGGGATACGAGTGGGGGAACGGACCGATAAGCGACGCGGTTATCGTCGAACTGCCGTATCAATTATATCGTTTCAGCGGCAAAAAGGAAATTCTTGAAGAAAACTTACCCGCAATCGAAAAGTATATAGAATACGCAAAGACGAAAGAAAACGCCGACGGGCTATTCGCATACGGCATCGGCGATTGGTGCGAGGCGGGTTCGTATAACGAAGGCAGTATGTCGACCCCCGTGGAAGTGTGCGATTCTTTGACGGTATTGCAGATTTTATCGACCGCGATTAAAATATACGAAATTCTCGGCAAGAACGATTTGATTAAAGAAGCCGAAAAGATGCAAGAGAGAATTAAAGATAATTTCCGCAGAAAGCATTGCGCGGAAAGGGGCTGGATCTTCGGAAAAAGCCAAACCGGGCAGGCTATGGGGATTACCTTGGGCATATTCGGCAAAGAAGAAAAGCAGCTTGCATACGACAACCTGATTTCTTTGATTCACGAGAGCGGCGACGTTATGAAAGTTGGCGTGGCAGGTGTAAAATATCTTTTCGATTTGCTTGCGAAAAATGGGGACGTCGATTTGGCTTTGGAGCTGATTATCACCGAAAAATGGCCGAGCTTCGGGAATTTGGTACGGTTAGGCGCAAGCACGCTTTGGGAAATGTTTCAGCACGTCGATAATTTAGAAGATTTTAAGCCTTACGATTGCGACGGCATGGCGCGTTCGCTGAATCATCATTTCTGGGGTTCGGTTTCCGCGTGGTTCTATCGCGAGCTTGCGGGTATTAACCTGATAGATTATAACCGCGTGGAAATCTCTCCGAAAATTCCCGAAAAACTGCGCTTTGCGGAAGCAAGCGTGGAAACGCCTGCGGGTAAAATAAGCGTATCTTGGAGAAAAGACAGGAATAAACTACTCTTAAAAATCGATAACGACGGATTTTTAGGCACGATAAAAATAAACGGCTATTCCCTGCAAGAAAACGAGTGCTTGCGAAAGGGAATAACCGAATACGAGTGCGTAAAAGAATAGTAAAATAAAAGTTAAAGAATAGGAAAAAAGCTAATCCTCTTTGATTTTCAGAATGGAAATATAGTTAGAGGGCGACGCGCCGAAGTTCTTTTCAAAAGCCCTTATAAAGGAGCTTGAAGAAGAGTAGCTTAAATAATAAGCGACTTCTTTAACGGATTTTCCTTCGGTTAAAAGTTTCAGCCCGAGATTGAGCTTTTGGTTCAGATAGTATTCGTACGGCGGTATTTTGAAGGCGCTATGAAAAATTCTGTTTATATGAACCTTGGAGTAATTGAAGTAATTACAAATGCGCTCTATCGAAAAGCTTTCCGTAAGATTTGCGATGATAAAGCTTTTAATCTCTTCTGCAACGGTTACTTCGGAAGAGCGTTCGTCGAAAACGTAAGACACAATCATTTTGACAATCGCCGTGACGATAGAGATGTTTTTATCGTGAATATGACTTCTGAGAAGCTTTATACATTCTTTTAAGAACGGATCGCTTTCGACGCATATTTCGTGCAGGTCGGTTATTTTCGGTTGCGTAATGATATGCACGTAAGTGTGCAAAAGCCGTAGGTTTGGGTTATCGTATACCGTATATTCCGTTTTTGCGGGGAAAAAGTATAAATATCCTTTTTTCAGGCGCATTTTTTGATTTTTGAAAATGACGAAAGCTTCGCCTTCCAAAATGTAGTACATTCTGGAAAAGTTTACGTTCACCTTTTCGTAAATCCAGTTTTTATAGGTGAGGGACTCGTCTGCGAGCGTCGTATATAAAACTTCCATACGTCGATTGTAGCATATAGCCCGAGCGAAGTCAATATTTATTAAAAATATGTTATTTTAAGATAACTTTATATAATTTTAGGAGAACTATATATGAAAACGTTAGACGAATATATACGAAAGTATTACGATTCTTCGACGAGTATAAGAAAGGCGGATTTTCCCTTTCCCGCACACGAAGGGGAAGCGGAAGCTTTGTTTTATAAGGTCGCGGGAAAAGAAGTTTTTGCGTTTATCGGCTATCCCGAAAATCCTTGTCCGGAAGGCGGGTATCCTGCCGTCGTTCTGGTACACGGCGGCGGCGGACAGGCTTTTTACGAATGGGTGTTCGAGTGGACGAAACGCGGTTTTGTAGCTATCGCGCCCGATTACGACAGTCAATACGCGTTAGATACCGAGCGTAGAAAAGAGTATAACGAAAACTGCGGGATAAGAGGGTATGGCTCTCTATGCAAGGAAAATTTAACGGAAGAACACCCGTGGGTATATTTCAGCGTGCTGGAAACGATGAAAGCAATAGACGCGTTATCGCTCGATAAGCGCGTCGATCCCAAAAA
Organism: uncultured Clostridia bacterium; assembly: GCA_934230055.1. Classification (GTDB taxonomy): domain Bacteria; phylum Bacillota; class Clostridia; order Christensenellales; family Borkfalkiaceae; genus UBA1259. The sequence continues at coordinate 2,748 of CAKQEE010000087.1, read as the reverse complement.
GATTATGATAGACGGCATATCTTGGGGAGGGTTTTTAAGTCTGATCGTTTGCGGGACGGAAAAACGGTTGCAGGCGGGGATTATAGATTACTCTTCCGCATTTATTTCCGAGGGGAGCTGGGGGCAAGAGGAAATGCAGCTGAAAAAGCTTTCCCCCGCAGAGCTTTCGGACTATAACACGCACTTCGACCCGCAAAGTTATCTCGAAAACATAAAAATCCCCATGCTGTTTTCGGCGGGTATGCAGGATGTCTGCTTTTTTGTGAACGGAAGAAAGAAAACCACGGAGCGGATTAAAGGCGAAAAATATTTTTCATACCGCAAATTTTTCCCGCACGGACATTACGAGATTTTTGCGGAACCCGTTAATTATTGCTTTGCGAAGCATATTTTATGCGGCGGCGAATTTTTGCAAGCCGCGGATAAGGAACGGAAGGGAAATTCAATAAAAACCACTTTGGTATATACGCGAGAGGATTGCCGTAAATCGGATGTAGTTTCTTGGGAGGAAACGAGCGATACGAAGTCGCTTCCTAAAGACGCGAAATCATATTTTTTCACGTACGAGGACGAAAACGGAGTAAAAGTCAGCTCGGACGTGATTTTCAGATAATAAATAGGATATTTTTATAAGGTCGGCGGTTTTTCCGTTTTTCTTCGGCGGCGGCGAAGGCTCGTTTCGTAAATTTATTCATAAGTAAAAAAACTTGCAACATACGAACATTTACAAAAAACGCGGGTTGTGATAAAATAAGCTTGTAAACGAGATTTACGTTGTTGCGGCGAGCCGCGAGCGAGCGGGAAAAGCGAGAAAAGCTAAAAACGACGATATCGGGAATTATCTTGCCGTTATTTAAGTTTAGCTCGCCGCAATCGGAGGTTAATAATCATGAAAACTGTAAAAGATAAGTATTTGGTAGTAGGCGCGGATTTTGCGGGGTTTCCGTTAAAGGAAGTAGTAGTGGAGCATCTTGAAAAAAAGGGCTGGAAAATCCTCGATTTGGGTGTGAAAAAGGACAGCGATCCCAAAGACACCGATTTAATGTTTCATAGAGTCGGGCTTCGCGTCGGCGCGGAAATTTCCGAAGGAAATTACGAAAGAGCCATGTTGTTTTGCGGTACGGGAATGGGAATCCATATTGCGGCAAGCAAATGCCCGCACGTTCACGCGGGGGTGGTGGAAAGCCTGCCCGCCGCTATCCGTGCGATTACGGGAAACGGGGTGAACGTGCTTGCGATGGGCGCGGTTTACGTTGCGCCGCAAACCGCTTGCTATATAGCGGACGCGTATTTGTCAAACGAACTCGGCAAGGGTTGGGAATGGTGGCATAATTTTTACGAATTCCATAAGCTTGCCATCGACGAACTCGAAGCGTTTAATTACGAAGAATATAAGGCGAACGGCTTTAAGGTGAACAAGCTCGGCGATTACGATTTAACTTTGGATTTTGATAAAAGACCTGAATAAAACAAATAGGAGTTGTTTATGAAAATTGCTTTTTTAGGCGCGGGTAGCACGATTTTTGCAAAAAACGTCATCGGCGACTGTATTCTGACGCCGGAGATCGGAGACTTTGAAGTCGCTTTGTTCGACATAGACGCAAAGAGACTGGAAGAATCCTTTTTGATGCTGCAAAATATCAACAAGAAATACAACGGCAAAGCGACGATTAAAAAGTATGAAAACAGAAAAGACAGCTTGCGCGGCGCGGACTTCGTCGTAAACGCGATACAAGTCGGCGGTTACAAGCCTTGCACCGTTACGGACTTTGAGATTCCGAATAAGTACGGCTTAAAGCAAACGATAGGCGACACCTTGGGAATAGGAGGCATTTTCCGCGCGTTGCGTACTTTGCCGGTTATGGAAGAGTTCGCCCGCGATATGGAAGAGGTTTGCCCGAACGCGTTGTTTTTGAACTACGTAAACCCCATGGCTATGCTTACGGGATATATGCAACGCTTTACTTCCGTTCGCACTTTGGGACTTTGCCACAGCGTTCAGGTTTGCGTGCCGCAACTTTTCGCAGAGCTTGGAATGGAAAACTATTTGCAGGAAGCAAAGTACAAGATTGCGGGTATCAACCATCAGGCTTGGCTTTTGAATATACAAGACGGCAAAGGGAACGATTTATATCCCGAAATCAAGAAGCGTTCTTTAACGGAAGAATATAAAGAAAGAACTTCCAAGGATTTGGTTCGCCTGGAAATGATGCGCCGTTTCGGATACTATATTACCGAATCGAGCGAACATACTTCCGAATATTTGCCCTATTTCATTAAGGAAAGGTATCCCGAACTTATCGAACGCTTTAATATTCCTTTGAACGAATACCCCCGCAGATGCGTTTTGCAAATCGAGGGCTGGGAAAAGCAAAGAGACGATTTGATAAACAACATAGATATAGTACATAATAAGAGTCTCGAATATGCTTCCAGAATTATCGGGGCAGTCGTAACGGATACCCCTTACAGAATGAACGGCAATGTTTTGAATACCGATTTAATAGATAATTTGCCTAAGGAAGCGTGCGTGGAAGTACCCTGTTTAATAGACAGAAACGGAGTAAACCCGTGCCACGTAGGGAAGTTGCCGGAACAGCTTGCCGCGTTAAACCGCACTAATATCAACGTTCAGCTGATGACGATAGAAGCTTATCGCAGCAAGAAGAAAGACGACGTTTATATGGCGGCTTATCTCGATCCGCATACGTCGGCGGAATTATCTTTGGACGATATTAAGAATTTGTG
>CAKQEE010000086.1 GCA_934230055.1 uncultured Clostridia bacterium | reverse complement strand
ATAGAGGGCGAATCCATTTTGTTCAGTCTCGACCTTGCGGGAATTGCGGTTTCTTCCGGCTCCGCGTGTTCTTCGGGTTCGCTCGAACCCTCTCACGTGTTGCTGGCGTTAGGGCTTCCCGAGGGGCTTGCGCACGGCTCCATAAGATTTTCGTTCGGCAAGCACAACACGGAAGAGGAAGTGGATTACGCGGTGGAAGTTATCAAATCCGCCGTGGAAAGATTAAGGAAAATGTCTCCCTTGTTCAAAGAGGAAGAGGTTGCGAAAGAAGTTTAATATTTTATGACTAAAAGAATATTCGAGGATATTTTATGTATAACGAAAAAGTAATGGACGTATTCCAGAACCCCAAAAACGTAGGCGAAATAGAAAACCCCGACGGAAAAGGCACGGTCGGCAACGAGGTTTGCGGCGATATTATGCAGATAACCTTGCGCATTAAGAACGACGTTATCGTAGACGCGAAGTTCAAAACCTTCGGTTGCGCCGCCGCCATCGCGACAAGCTCTACCGCCACCGAAATGATTAAGGGTATGACGCTCGAAGAGGCTTTGAAGGTCACTAACAAAAGCGTTATAGAAAAGCTCGGCGGGTTGCCTCCGCAAAAAATTCACTGCTCCGTGCTTGCGGAAGAAGCGATTAAAGCCGCGATAGAAGATTATCGCGCAAAACAAAGAGCTTAATTGCACCCGTATTTCACACCGCCTGTTTTTATAGCGATTTTTCGGTTGGCGGTTGTTGCGGCGCGTTATTTAAGCTTATACTGCCGACGGCGGGAGCGGCGATTTTTACCGCGATTTTTGGCGAAAAACCGCATAATTTATTGAGGTTTGCTTATAATACCTTCCGAAGGGGGTATTATGGACGATAAATTTTTAGTAGGCGTCGTACTCGGTATGCTGGGCGGCGCGGTACTCGTTACCAATTCCGTAAAAGCGCGTCAAGCGGTTAAAAGCGGACAAGAGCAGGTAATGGACAAAATGGAAGGGCTTAAAAAGCAAAGCAGAAAGAAGCCCGCGCAAACAAAGTAAAAAGGTCGGGTTGCGCACTAAAAGGTGTGCAATCCGCATTTTTTATAAAAACCCTTGCTAAAATGCGGGAAATATGCTAATATATTTCACGTGGAGAGATATTTATGTTTGGATTTGGGCGACAAGCGCATAGGCGTTGCCGTTTCCGATCCGTTCAATTCCTATTCGTTGCCCGTAGAAACCTACACGCGCAAAAACCTTAAAACGGATTTGCAAAGAGTAGAAAAATACGTTTCGGAAAAGGGCGCGACGGCTATCGTGTGCGGGCTTCCCGTAAATTTTGACGGAACGCCTTCCGTGCAGACCGAAAAAGTGAAGTTTTTTATTGAAAAGCTGCGCGAGCGCGGATTTAAGGTGATCACCGTGGACGAGCGTTGTACGAGCGTCGCCGCAGAAGAAACCCTGTATTCGCAAGGGAAAAACAGGCAGGAAGTAAAAAAGTTCGTAGACAGTCTTGCCGCCGCGGAAATTTTGCAGGGGTACCTTAACGATTTAAAAAAAGAAAAAGCAAAGAAAGGAGCTTTTATTATGAAAGAAGAAGAAAAGAAGAATCATTGCGATTGCGGTTGCGAAGGACATGAACACGTTCACGCGCATTGCGAAGACGATTGTTGTTGCGACGACGATTGCTGTGACGAAGGTTGCGATTGCGGCTGTGAGGACGAAATAGTGGAACTCACGACCGACGACGGAAAAAAATTGAAATTTTACGTTGTGGGAACCATCGAATATAAAGGCAAAAACTATTCCGCTTTCGAACCGGCGGAAAGAATAGACGGCATAGAGGACGACGACCTCGTTATCTTCGAGCTAGCGGGCGACGACGAAGAAACCGCGGATCTCCTTCCCATAGAGGACGACCAGCTGTTAGACGAAGTTTTCGAGGAGTTTTGCAGAGTTCTGGAAGAGGACGAGCTTGCGGAAGAAGCGGAAAGCCTCGAACCCAAGGACTGATAAAGGCTTTTGCGTCCGACGAAAAATCGTTCGTGCGGCGAAAAAACGGACTTCGGTCCCTCGTTTAAGCTTAAAAGAAAAAAGGACTTTGAATATCTCGGGTTTGCGCCCGTTTTATTCAAGGTCCTTTTTTGGAAATATCAAGAAAAGCGTGTAAGTTAGAAAAAAGGTTTACACACTTTTCCTGTCTTACCCAAGAACCCGAGTTCAAGATATTAAGTTGTTAAAAGGAGTCGTTCTTAAAAATAAACAATACCCATTATGTTCCAGAGGTTGGTGATTTTTTTACTCAGGCAAAGTGTGTAGAATTTTTTCTGCCTCCTTCATTTTGTTTTACTCTCCGTTTTTGTTTTTACGAGTTCAAAAAAGATAAATTAACTCTCTATCTTATAGGGACATTTGCAAGCCGTTTTGTCGGTGTCTTTCACAAAATTTTTTTCAAAATAATTGCCGAGAATTTTTCCCGACAACCGCATACAAAAAGGAAGTCCGATATTACTCGAACTTCCTTTTTTCGTTTTAATTATAAAGCACTCAGCCGTCAAAATTCCAAACAGACCGTTACGGTTGGTAGACGGTTTTGTGAAGTCTAAAAAGGTAATTCCGCGTCGTTTCCGTCAACGGAGACAAATTTCAGCAAAGAAGATAACGTTTTGGCGGAGTACGACATACCCTCCGAAAGTTTTTTGATAATTTGTTTATATTTTTTATTGAAGAAAGTTTATATAAGAAAAGGTGTAGAATGACGGGATGGGGAAGATTTTAATAAAAAATTATAAAAATAGTGTCGGTAGGGGGTTGATTTATTTTTTTCGGGTGCTAAAATGGCGGCGAAATCGAGAGGAACAGGGGCTATAATTAAGACAAATACGGTCGCAGGGGAAATATGCGGGAGATTATCGAAAGATTAAAGAAAATAGAAAACGAGCTTTCCGCAAGGGAAAAAGAGGATAACCTTGCCGCTTACAACACGGGCGAGGTAAAACACTTAAAGCAAATTGCGTTCCATAAATGCTTAAAGAAAAACCGCTGGGTTTTCGGCGGAAACAGGAGCGGAAAAACAGAGTGCGGGGCGGTGGAGGCCGTTTGGCTCGCGTTAGGAATTCACCCTTACAGACCTAACAAAAAAGACGCGTTCGGGTGGGTGGTTTCCCTTTCTCAACAGGTGCAGAGAGACGTTGCGCAGGCGAAGGTTTTACACTATTTGCGCCGCGACAAAATAATAGATATAACTATGCTTTCCGGCAGAAAAGACAATCCCGCGGGCGGAATCATAGACCAGATACGGGTAAGAAACGCTTTCGGCGGCGAATCGGTAATCGGGTTTAAGTCTTGCGACCAAGGGCGAGAGAAATTTCAGGGCAGTTCGCTGGATTTCGTGTGGTTCGACGAGGAGCCGCCGCGCGATATTTACGAAGAGTGCAGAATGAGACTTCTCGACAAAAAGGGGGATATGTTCGGAACGATGACGCCGCTTAAAGGGCTTACCTTTTTGCACGACGAGATTTACCTTAACTGCCGAAATTCGCCCGAAGTGTGGTGCGAGTTTATGGAGTGGGCGGATAATCCCTATCTCGACCGCGCGGAGGTGGAGGCTTTGACGGCGACGCTTTCCGACGACGCTCTGGAAACGAGGCGGTACGGCAGATTTTCTACGGGGGCGGGGCTTGTTTATCCCGAATTCGACGAGCGCGTTCACGTTATAGAGCCTTTCCCCGTTCCCAAAGAGTGGTACGACACTATTTCCATAGACCCCGGACTTAATAATCCGCTTTCCGCGCACTGGTATGCGGTGGACTACGACGGCACCGTTTACGTGATTGCGGAACACTTCGAGGCGGGTACGGACGTTCGGTATCAGTCGGAAAAAATAAAGGAGATTTGCGAGAGTATCGGCTGGCACTACGGGCGCGGCGGCAAGATAGAGGCTTTGATAGATTCGGCGGCGAGCCAAAGAACGCTTTCTTCCTTAAAGTCCGTTTGCGAGCTTTTTTACGACTACGGCATCGCCGTTAATCCGAGGGTGGACAAGGATTTGTTTACAGGCTTACAGAGGGTTAAAAGCTATTTGAAAGTGATAAACGGCAAGCCGAAAATTTATATATTCCGCTCCTGCGCCAACCTTATCCGTGAGATGAAAACTTACCGATTCGCTGAGGGCGATACCCCCGTGAAAAAGGACGACCACGCGCTGGACGAGTTGCGGTATTACCTTATGAAACGCCCCGATAATCCTATGCCCGCCGCCGAAAAGTCCATTATTCTGAAAAATAAGGAAATGCTGATAAGGAGAGTGGTTAATGAAAATAAAAGAAAAATCAGAGGAGGCAACGCTTGATTCCGATTGCGAAACCGCGAAAGAAGCCGAACGAAAAACTAAAAACAAGCCGAAAGTTTTAAGGAAAAAGGCGGGTGCGAAAAATGGCGCGAGCGGAGCCGCCGCGAAAAAAGATGCGGCAAAAAAGGCTGTTAAAAGCGCTGTTAAAAAGGCGGAGAAAAAGGGTGCGGTTAAAAAAGACGTTAAAAAAGCGACGAAGAAAAAAGAGACGGTAAAAAAGACGGGCAAAGCGCAAACGCAGGCGGGATTTGCCGTTAAAAAAACGGTTACGCGCAAAAAGGAAGACGACGTTAAAAAAGCCCTCATTAAAAAAGCTACGGGCTACGACGCCGCGGAAATCACAGAAGAATACTGCGTAGGTGAAAACGGCGAGGTAGCCCTTTCTAAAAGAAAAGTGATTAAAAAGAACGTTCCGCCCGACGTGGCGGCAATAAAATACCTTTTGGAGTGCGAGGGCGGTTTTGAAAAAAACGTTTCCGAAATGACGGAAGAGGAACTTCTTGCGGAAAAGGAAAGGCTGTTAAAGCAACTTAAAGAAGCGATTTAGCGCGGTTTGCGCGGGCTTGCGGTTGCGGGCGGCGCGGGCGGTTTGTGCGGGCTTGCGGTTCGGGTTGTTCGTTCGGGTGTGCGGAGAAAAGGATTAAAGTCGATATAAAAAATAAAGATAAAGGAGAAAAAGGCTGAAAGTGGAACAAAAATTACAAAAAAGCCGAAAAGAGAAGGATAAGTTTGCCGAGGAACTCGTTCGGGAAACGGAGAACGACTTTTTGCGGCGAAGGGCGGCAAGGCTGCCATACGAAAGGCAATGGGAGCTGAATATGAATTACCTTAAAGGCAATCAATATTGCGACCTGAATTTGCGCGGCGAAATAGAGGACGAGAGCGCGGATTATTTTTGGCAGAGGAGAGAAGTTTTTAATCACCTTGCGCCGATTATGGAAACGAGGCTTGCGAGATTTTCCAGAATAACGCCCGTTATTTCCGTACGTCCCGCTTCCGACGACGATGACGACGTGAGCGGCGCGGCGATTGCCGAAAAGCTTATTGTTGCCGCCTTCGAAAAGGCAAACGTCTCGGGTGAGGTGAGAAAAGCCACCGTATGGAGCGAAACCTGCGGCTCGGGTTTTTACAAGGTGCTGTGGGACGAAAACGGCGGCGCGATGGTTGGCGAGGCGGACGGGCGCAAGGTTTTCGAGGGGGAAATTACCGTTTCGGCGGTTTCGCCTTTCGAGATTTTTCCCGATAACCTGTTTGCGGAAAGTTTAGACGGCGTGGCTTC
>CAKQEE010000085.1 GCA_934230055.1 uncultured Clostridia bacterium | reverse complement strand
ATGCGGACACTTATACCCGTATTTCCCCGAAATTTTATCCATTTCCGAATAAATCTCGCAAGCCTTGACGTTCGGCTTAAAAAAGCGTTCAAGCATTAACAGCGTATTTCTGACTTTATTATACGCCTCGCGCATTTCGTCATCGGGCTGTCCGATAAAAAACGTACGCGTAGTATCGCAGAACACATCTTCTATTTGCGGTTGTAAATCTAAAATCAATGCGTCCCCGACCTTCAAAACGTAGTTTCCCGCCCCGCCTTCGATTTCCGCGGTACGCTTTCCCCCTATTACGTCGCCGCAAAAAGTATAATTATCTCCGGCTACGTTTTTATATGTATTCAGTATTATTGCTTCTATATCCTTCTCCGTCATTCCGATACGAAATTCGGTTCTGACAGCGTCGTATGCCGCAACGTTCATTTTCAATAAATATTCAATCATATTAACCGCTTTTAATCGAATTTATAGCCTTGTTTTTTACCGCTTTATATTTCTTAACGTTCCGATTTTATCACCGCCAAAATTCATTGTCAATACGTATCTTAAACAAATGTATTATATTACCGCTATTCGGGAAAATTTTACCGATAAAATTGACAAAGCAGTTTATAAAGGGCTATAATAAGCGTATGAACACATTAAATATGGATATAGAGCATCTAAGCTCGCTTTTAAAATCCTTTTATACTCTTACTAAAATCAAAATAGTCGTTTACGGCGCGGATTTTGAAGGGCTTCTCGCTTACCCCGACGAAGACGGCGATTTCTGCTCGTTCGTAAAAAACAGCGAAGCCACGGCGGGAAAATGCGACGAATGCGCAAAACTTTTCTGTGAACGTTGCAAACGGAAAAAGGACCTTTACGTCGATTTTTGCCACGCAGGTCTTACCGAAGTTATTTTTCCGCTTATGAACGGGGAAACGATTATCGGATACATAATGTTCGGGCAAACCTCGCTTTTTAATTCTCACGACGAACTTGCAAAAAAGGTTACCGACAGCCTTAAAGGCGCGTTGACTCTCGACGAACGCTCGCGTTTACTTTTAAACAATATAAAACTTAAAACGGAAGAAGAATTAAATTCCGCCGCAGAGATACTGAAATCGATCGCCAACTACATCATCATCAAAAACTACCTTTCCCAAAAGAAAACGTATTTGATGCAAGAAATTCAACGCTACGTTCTTAACAATATCGACCGTCCCATAAAAATCCCCGAACTGTGCAAAACACTTTTAATTTCCAAAACCAAGCTTTATAACGTAATAAAGCCCGAATTTAAAAACGGACTTACCGAATACGTTCTTGCCGTTAAAACCGAAAAAGCCCGCGATGAGCTTTTAAATTCGGACAAAACGCTTGACGAAATAGCAAAAGACTGCGGAATCCAGAACGGTAACTACCTTTCCAAACTTTTTAAAAAGAAATACGGAGTTTCCCCTCACAAATACAAGAAGGAAATACTCCGTAACAAAACTTAGATTCGTTTCATAGTTCTCTTAACTTAAACACAAACGTTATACCCTCGTTCCTTGTTTCCGATGGTCTGTTTAATATATAATACCTTTTTTAGGCTTTGATTCGATTACGCCGTCATTAAACGAATCGGTAACGATATAGTCGATTTCATTTACGTTGCCGATGACGTACGGTTGCGTTTTCCCGAATTTGTCGCTGTCGCACAGCAATACCGATATATCTGAATTTTCAATCATTTTTTTTCTTGCGGCAACCTCGTCGATATAACAATCCGTCATTTTTCCGTCTTTTGCAATCGCCCCGCAAGAGAAAAACGCTATATTTGCGTGTATGCTTTCGACGGTATTTATCGCAAAATTTCCCACCAGCGCAGACTTGTTCGCGCCGGATACGCATCCGCCCGTCGAAATTGCGTTCACCCCGCAACCGGCAAGCGCGACGAGCGTATCGATTCCGTTTGTTATCACCGTAACATTGTCAAATTCGTTGAGATATTCCGCCATAAAATAGGTAGAAGTCGAGCCGTCAAGAAATATTACGTCACCTTCCTTTATAAGTTTTAACGCTTTGAGCGCAATCATTTTTTTCTGAGTTGCGTTAGTATGTTTTCGTAAGACGAAATTCGGCGCAACGTTATCGGTAAGAACCGCTCTCACCCCTCCGTGCGACCTTTCAACGAGTTTTTTGCTTTGTAATCGATTCAGCACGCGCCGAATCGTTGACTGACTGACGTTCAGAACTTCGCTTAACTCGACGATCGACATATATTTTCTTTTAAATACTATTTTAGAAACTTCGTTTTCGATATTCGTATTCATAATTAAAGCTTTCAAAACTTTTGCTCATATGAGCATTACTCTTTCTTTTTACCTTTGTTTATCGCGCAAATTGATTTTACGTTAAGCCGAGTGCTATAATTCGTTTTGACCTTTCAAGGGAGAAAACGATATGATTTTTATAGTTGCTCAAATTTTCGGCGTTTTAGGTATGCTTTTCGGCTTTATTTCCTATCAGAATAACAGCCATAAAAGAATTATGATAATGAAATCCTTATCCGAAGGACTGTTCGCTATACACTATTTCTTACTGAATTCTTACACGGGACTGGCGATGAATTGTATCGGAATAACGCGAAACATCGTATTTACATACTTGGTATTAAAAAAGAAATCGACCATACCGTATATCGTGTTTTTTTCTGTCGTTATGGCTGTCGTCGGTTCGTTTACCTGGATAGGCTGGATAAGCATATTCGCTATTTTCGGAAAAATCTGCACAACCGTTGCCTACGGGATAAAAGATCCTAAATGGGTAAGATTCGTTTCCGTGCCGTCTTGTTGCTCGTGGTTAATATATAATACATATTGTCATTCCATAGCGGGAATTTTAACCGAAGCATTCGGTTTGGCGTCGATTATAATCGCCTCGATCAGATTTAAGAAAAACAACCAAAAATAATCGCGACGAAAAGACTATTTATTGCCGCTTATCCCTTTATATGCGACAAAAACTTGCACCCTTATCTAAAAAATTTCCTCGGCATAAACCACGTTTTCCATTGCGGAAACGGCTTCTAAAAGTTCCTTGTGGCTTTTGCTTTTCAATTCGGAATTTACTATCCGCATATTCATAGAATACACCGCCAGCCCCGAATTGACGTACGCGGGGTTTATTTCTCTGTCGTTTATTCTTTTATTTTTTCAGGAATTTTTATTACGATATCGAGCAAGCGCTTTTCCTGCCTTCTTTCCTATAATAGCCATAGCCGCATTATTAAAATGCGGTCCGGCCTCTTTTGGATTTAACCATTTCGGCATTCTCGAAAATTTTGCTCATATCTTCGTTAAAACTATGAAATCCGTATCTTCTTTCTCCGCTAACGAGAATGCTTTCATTATTTCTTCATCTTCCTTTTTCTTTTCTTTCTTACTCCCTTTCGCCCATTCTGCAAATTCCGAAAAATATCCCTGTCTGATAATTGCAAATTCATCAATACCTATCGTTTCTTTTAAGGCGTTCTTAAATTGAATCAGCATTTTTTTATAAGCGTCTGTGCCCGTCCGTTCTATTGCATCCGATTCGCCTTGCAACCATACAAAATATATTTTATCTACGTCAAAAGTTTCTTTAACTTTTTTAATACCGCTCAATATTTTGTCTGTCGCAAGCTTAAATCTTTCTGTTTCCGGCAACCATTCCGAAATTAGCGAGCCGCTCTTTGCGACGTGTATAGCCGTAACACGCTTATTCGTTCTTTTCTCATACTCTTTGCAAAAAAACGGCACAAGCGATCCGTTTCCAAGTTCTGACGGAGTTAAAACTCCGTCATTAATATCTTCCCCTACGGGATTTTGCAATGCTTTTAACTCATCAGTTAAATACCTATATTCATAAGCGCCTTCTATCGGCGGTTCAAGGCATTTCTCGCCTGTCGAGCCCTCCATATTGCTTTGCCCCGAAAATATCAAAATATCCATTTCTTATTTCCTCCGTAATCCGTAAAATGATTTTGTTAACTTTATATACATAATTTTATTTCCGCTACCATCGTTGCCTTATGATTTTTGCCGTCTCCCGTATCGTATTTCATATCGTTATACACAACGAGTAACGAATCGTCCCCCGCTACTTCGACAAACGTATTGCTGTAACTATCCATATCGCCGTACTTACTTACGGCGTCGCTAATGCCGCGAGCTCTTTTTTCGCTTAACGTTTCGCCGATTATAGCCGTTGACTCGCTGAACGTTTTTCCGTTATCCAAGGAATATTTAAAATGTACCCCCGGTCTGCCATAAATTAAAACGACAATACCGTTTTTTAATGCAACGATATGCGGGGTAACGCTCGATTCCGCCACGGAAACAGGTTCCGACCAAGTAAATCCGCCGTCAAAAGACCTCGCCATCATCGTGTCGCATAAATGCGGTTCTGTGACGCTCATTTCCATTCTCATAACGCAAATCAACGTTCCGTCACAAGTTTTACACATAGAAACTTCCGTACCGTCGCCGCTATATCCGTTAGGCATATAGAAGCCGTTCGCAACGGTTCCCCTTTTTCTCCAGGTTTTACCTTTATCCGTAGATTCCATAACGTATACGTCGGGACAATATCTGTCGTTTACAAGAGGATTCTGCCCCGTAGTTAACGCAAGCAAAGTTTTTTCATCGTATTCTGTTAAAGAAGACATATACGGCGAAGACCAAGGCATCGGCGACAAATATTCGTCGCGCTTTATATACTTTCCGTTCACGTTCGGATACGCAACGACAAAAACTTCCCGCTCGGGAAAACCCATATCAACGCAGTCGCTCCGAACGATATTGCCGAAAGAATCGAATTCTACCGTATTTAATCCTTTTGCATCTTTCGGAATATCTCCGTAACGATAAGCCTTATAAATTCCTTCCTTGTTAGGCATCTCAAATCGGCATACCTCCCGAATGCCGACAATAGGTTTTAGCCCTTCGACATTTTTGAAAGCAAGTTTTTTACCGTTTTTCAGCGACAGCACGGGAGATGATATACCCGTAATGTACGAAAAATCCTGTTTTTCCCCCGTCTGCCTCCAAGTTTTTCCGTTATCCGAAGAACAGAAATACAAGGTGTCTGCCTTAGACGCAGTTTTTTTGTCGGGGCAATCTTGCTCGCCGTTGATTCGTATAGTCAATTCCCCGTCCGGCTTACGCCACATTCTCGGTAAGCAATATACTCCCCATATCAAAGTCGCGTCGTTAATCGGCGCGGCGTATACTACTCGTTTCTCCGTTTTTATAACCATTTTATCTCGATAACCATCCTCCGTCAACCGCGATAGTAAAGCCGTGAATATAATCGGACGCACTCGAAGACAAGAAAACCGCTGTTCCTCCTATATCCAAAGGATTGCCCCAACGCCCCGCAGGAATTCTGTCCAGTATCTCCTGATACCTTTTAGGATCGTTTCTAAGCTTTTCCGTATTATTAGTTGCAATATATCCGGGTGCAATGGCATTAACGTTTATGCCGAATTTTCATATTTTGAACTCCTTAATTTTATTTATTTTGATTTGTTTTCAATCGATTTCATCCAAAAAATCTATGCTTTCAACAATTTTGCTAATGTGTAGAACGCCTTGTCGTTTTAGTTCCTACCA
>CAKQEE010000084.1 GCA_934230055.1 uncultured Clostridia bacterium | reverse complement strand
TCCATAAGGAAAACGTCTTCGGGACGAACAACGACGTCCACCTTTTCGTTTTTGGCAAAATCGTCTACGCAATCAAAAACGCGACCGATAAAGCGAACTTTTTTGTCGCCTACCATGGTGCCGCTGAAAATATTGCTGTCCCCGATAAAGTCCGCAACGAAAGCGTTCTTCGGTTCGTTATATATATCCGTCGGCTTGCCGATTTGCTGAATAACGCCGTCTTTCATTATAACGATCGTGTCGCTCATCGTAAGAGCTTCTTCCTGATCGTGCGTAACGTATATAAAGGTTATACCGAGCTTATCGTGCATTTCTTTAAGCTCTAATTGCATATCCTTTCTCATTTTAAGGTCGAGCGCGCCGAGCGGTTCGTCTAAAAGAAGAATTTCCGGCTCGTTCACGATAGCCCTTGCAATGGCAACCCTTTGTTGCTGACCGCCCGAAAGAGTGGAAATACTACGCTTTTCAAATCCTTCGAGGTCAACCATTTTCAAAGCTCTTTCTACCTTTTCGGAAATGGTTTTTTTATCAAGCTTTTCCACCTTTTCGCATTTTTTACCGTTTTCGTCCTCGTAAACGGCTTTATATTTTTTAAGTTTAAGCCCGAACGCGACGTTATCTTTAACGTTTAAATGCGGAAAAAGCGCGTAACGCTGAAAAACCGTGTTTATAGGGCGTTTGTTCGGCGGAAGCAAGCTTATATCTTCGCCGTTAAGCAAAATTTTTCCGCTCGTAGGCTTATCGAATCCCGCAATCATACGGAGCGTGGTAGTTTTTCCGCAACCCGAAGGTCCTAAAAAAGTAACGAACTCGCCTTTTCTTACGTATAAATCTATATTATCCACCGCAACGACGCCGTCCTCGAACGCGCGCGTCAGTCCGACTAATTCGATAATCTTTTCATCTTTGACGTTAGACATAATATCCTCCTCTGCCGTAAAACCTCCGTATCGAAAGGCGCGGCAAAAATTTTTTTAAAACGACGGCGGCGAAGAAACCCATATAAAAGCCGCTTTTTCGTTTTTCTTGTTTTCTATTTTATGAACGAGATTTGCCGTGTAATAAAAGCTTTCGCCTTTTTTTACCTTAACCTTTCTCTTGCCCAGAACGATTTGTATTTCGCCGGAAAGAACGTATCCGAATTCTTCCCCTTCGTGAGGAAAATCCTCGTCTGCGGAAGAGTGCGGAGAAAGCACCATATGCACAGGTTCCATCGCGTTTTTCTGCGCGTTCGGAACAAGCCAATTAAGCGTGTAACCTTCCGTAACCTTTTCTATAAAATCGTTCTTGCCGAAGCTGATTTTTTCTTCCTGCTCGTCGTCCGAAAAAAACTCTTTCAAGTTGGTTCCGAGTGCGGACAAAATATCGATAAGCGTGGCTATAGAAGGGCTTGTCAGGTCGTTTTCGAGCTGCGAAATATAGCCTTTCGTCAATTCGCATCTGTCTGCAAGCTCCTCTTGCGTAAGCTCGCAGGAAAGCCTTAAATTTTTAATTTTTTCGCCTATTACCATATTTTTCCCTTCCGCAAACGCGGTTTAGACATTTTAAGAATAAAGTTTAATAAATCTAAACTCGTGCAACGTTTTACATTATATAAAAACGTATATCCGTTGTCAATCGTTTTATATATGTTTTTTAAATTTTTTCGACGTTTTTTGCAAAATTTTTTCCGTTAAAAATCGTGCGCGATATAAAAAGAAAAAACCCCGAAAGGAGCTTTCTTTAAATGTTCCGATTTTACGGAACATACTTTGAAAGAAAAACACTCTTTCGGGGCAAAAATTTAATTTTTATACGGCTTATTTAAGGTGGAAAGCCTTATTAATGTCCTCAACCTCTTTCTCGTTAATCATAACGATTTCGCCTATCATCTTCGCGTGGATTATGGTGTTCGCGGTAAATTCCGCAACCTCTAACCTGTCGAACGCATTGATAAGGGTGTTACCCGTGCTGATAACGCTGTCGTTTTCTACCATAACGACGGGAGAATGTTCGGAAATTATTTTCGATATCTTTTCGGGGTCGGTTATGTTCGTGCCGAAAGGAACTCTTGCTATATCGCGCATGGAGATATAGGATTCCGGAATCGTTCTGCTGTCGATAGGCGTATGAGTAACGCCGAATGCCATAATGTGTTCGGGCTGCGCAACGGTTATGGCGTTTATTTCGGGATGCTCGTCGTAAATAAGCTTATGAAGTCTTACCGAACGGCTCGGTTCTTTGCCCGCCTCTCTCCAATCGTGTTCTATACGAACGATGTCTTCCGGTTCAATGTACTTTCTGTCTACGCCGTACGGAGTGATAAGGAAAGTATGCTTATCGAGTCTTACGGAGAAGGTACCCTGCGTACTCGTAAACAAGCCCTGATCGTAAGACCTGTGAATAAGGGTACACATTTCTTTACGAAGCTTTCTTTCGTCCGAAGAATAAGAAGTGGGAATGAATTCTCCGAGAGAATGCCTACCCTTGCTGTTATAAATTTGAAGCTGATCTTCCGTCAAAGCTTCGGGCTTGCCGATCGTAGACGCGGTGATTCCGAGAGAAGCCGCAAAGTTAAGGGTTTCAAAACGCTTAAACGCCTCGAAAAGATTGTCCGCGCAGGTAATTACGCCGTGGTTTTCCATAACAACGACGTTGAAGCCTTTTTTAATTTCCGCAACGATGCGTTTTGCAAGCGCGTCGCTACCGGGAACTTCGTACTTAGCGATACCTACGGGACCGCAAACCTCGTGCGGGGTAGGAATTATGTTCGCGTTAGGAATTTGGCGAATAAGACTGTAACTGACGAGTGCCGGCGGGTGCGCGTGCAAAACTGCGGATACGTCCGGTCTTGTCTGGTAAACGAGTTTGTGGAAAGGAAGTTCCACGGAAGGTTTATACTTGCCTATCACCGTCCCGTCCGGCAAAACTTTGCAGATGTCGGAAGGAGTAAGCGAACCCTTATCTATTCCCGAAGGCGTTATCCAGATATTGCCCTCGGTGTCCATAATAGAAAGGTTGCCGCCCGAAGTGGTGGTAAGACCTTTCTGATACACGCGGTTGATAAGCAGAACGATCTGCTCCGCAGGATGCATCAAGTTGAAATTCATACTGTTTCTCCTTTTTTGAATTTTTCCGTTAGTTTTCTATTCTCATTATTTCCCGATTGTCAGCCCGTTATTCTTTTGCGCCGGATAGCCGAAGCACGCAAGCGCATTATATTACATCTGCTGTCCGCCGGTAACGTTTATAGCCTGCCCCGTCATGTAAGAAGAGAAGTCGGAAGCAAGGAACACCATAACGTCCTCTATGTCCTTATATTCGCAAGAACGCTTCATCGGAACTTGGTTGATATACTTTTCTCTTACCTGTTCCTCGGTAATTCCCTGATTTTTGGCATACTGCTTAAAGAGACTGTTAACCCAAAGCGGCGAATTAAGAAGATTTCCGGGGCAAATGCAGTTTACTCTTACACCCTGCTCCGCGAATTCGAGCGCAAGGCTTTGAGTAAGACCTACGCCGCCGAACTTGCTGGAAGCATACGCGCCGTTCTTAAACGAACCCTTTCTTCCCGACTTGCTGTTAATCTGAATGATGCTGCCGTATTTTCTTTCGAGCATAGAGGGCGCAAACGCCTTTACGATATTGAAATATCCGTTCAGGTTGATATTAGTTACCAAAGCGAAAGCTTCCGGCGAAAGATTGAAAATATCTCCGCTCTTAACGATTGCGGCGTTGGAAACGAGAATATCCACCTTGCCCCATTTTGCAAGAACCTCTTTCGCGGCGGCTTCGCATTGATCGAACTTCGTAACGTCCACGGCAATGGCGATAGCGTCTTTAAGCTTTGCGGCAACGGCTTTTGCCCCGTCGTAGTTTATATCGCAAACTGCTACCTTACACCCCTCCTTATCAAGACGAAGCGCGAGGGCTTCTCCCAAACCTTGGCTTGCGCCCGTGACGACGGCAACTTTGCCGTTTAAGTCGATTGTACTCATTTTTTCTGCTCCTTATACGTTTATTAAAAATTATTTTTACTTAATCGTTTCGCGACCTATCGCGGCGTATTTGAGTATCCTTTCGTAAAGCGACGGCGTTTCTTTTACCGCGCGTTCGGAAAACATTCCGTAATCCGTACCCTTTTTTGAAGAAACGGCTTCGTGACCTATAAGCGCCCACGTGGAATCTATAAGATGAGCAAACTCGGGATTTGCGAGCGCGGCGCAAGCGAATTTCTGACGCGGTGAATTTATATCCTCTCCGCTTATCTCGAAGAAATCGTTTTCGCGACAAAGCTTTTGCAAACGTTTAAGCTGTTCGGAAGTATTTCTCGTCGGCATATATGCTATCGCAAGGAAGCCGTCTTTTTTAAGCTCTTCTATAAGCTCCGTAAGAAACTCGTCCTCAAATTTTTGCGCTTTTTTATCGCCCGTAACGGAATCGCCTACGTCTCCGAGATATGCGTATGCGGGAATCGCTCCCATTCCTTTTGCAAACTTTATAAACTCGGAAGCCTCGGGCATTTCTTCGTCCGCGTCTATATAGAAAAACGCCGTATCCGCTTTAAGCACTCCGAGAAGGTCGTAATTAAAATGCGGGTTTGTCTCGTCGAGCAAATACCCCTTTATCTTTTCGGAAACGGAAAGCCCTAAATCTTTGTCTAAAAACTCTACGAGCTTTTCCGTTCTGCCGAAACGCGCGGCGAGTTTAAGCGCGAGCGCGTATAAAAGGTGCCTTTCCGTAACGCTTCCGCCTTCGCTTGCCATAGAAAGCGGGTAAACGTCTTTCATAAAATCCAACGTTATTCCGAACCTGCCGAATTTACCGGTGATAAGCTCGCACATTTTGGCGTTACGTTCATTGCGCTTTTTGCGATAGAACGAAAGATAGTCGTTGAACTTACCTATATTTTGCGCGGGTATACCGTGAGCAGCCATGTAAATGCAATCTTTTTGGTCGGGGTGGTTTATTTTGCCGAACCCTTTATCGAACTTTGCCCTTACCTCCACGCCGCAAGTAGAACCGAGTCCGAGCATTTTGCAAGCCTTTTTAAACTCGATCGCGCCGCTGACGGAATCGTGATCCATAATTCCCGCGGAAGTAAGCCCCGAAGAATAAGCCATATATGCTGCCTTCGTAGGTGAATACGGCGAAAAAGAATAAATAGTGTGAATATGGTTGTTTGCGTCGTTGTGTCTTACCGTCGGCTTTTGCGTTTCGCTTTCAATAACCTCTTCCAAAGCGGCGAGTCGTTTTTCGGGCGTAACGCCGTTCAGCCGAGTTATAAGTTCGGTATTGTCCAATTCTGTTTTCCCCTTTATTTTATTTACGTTTTATATTTTACAACAAATCTTGTTTATCGTCAATCTCTTTTAAAGATTTTATCGCTTAAAATCTATGTTTTTCTTTTATTAAGCTTTCGTCTCCGATTTTTTGCGTTTTTATAAATTCGCAGACAGGCAACGCAAGCTCTCCTCGTATAAAAAAAACGGAAAATTAAAAAAATATCCTTTAAAATGAAAAAGCCCCTTAACCGCCTTGGTTAAGAGTACCCTTCGCGATACGATAGCTATCGCACCGTTTCTTTTCTGCTTAGAACCTGTTGTTCATGTTCATCATTGCAAGTGCCATAAGCGTTGCAT
>CAKQEE010000083.1 GCA_934230055.1 uncultured Clostridia bacterium | reverse complement strand
GACCACTCCGTTATAAGATATAGTTTTAGCGTTTATATCGAACACGTAAGTTACGCCGTTCAGTTTGAAAATAACGTTTTCGTTACCGTCGTATACAGCGTTGAAAGGCATACCTTTATAGCTTCCGTTTAAATCCGCTTTAAGATTGAGCACCACGGCAACACCGTTTTCCGAACCGTTATAGCTACCCGAAACGCCTTCGGGAATCGTGGGGATTTCCGTCGTTCCGGTATAGCCGATTTTAACGTACTTTTCATACTCGTCGGGTCTCGAATCGTGCAGGAACTTCACGTACAGCAAGTTCATATCGTAATAGAAAAGCATTTCGCCTTCGTTGTATACGTTGAACTTAACGTAAAGCCCCGTGCCGTTATCGACGTAGTTCGCCCAAGCGGATTCCACGCCCCAGTTATATTTGTATACGGGTGCAAAACCGGAATCGGAAGCTTGTTCGTAGTTAGAAACGTACATATACGCAACGTGACCGAAACCGTCAAATATAAATTTATAGTAAGCCTTTACAGTTACGGATTGCTGGTCGCCGTTATCGTCTTCAAGGGTTTTTACCTTATCCTGAGTCCAGACGCCCTGATATTTATCGGGCGTTTTTTCGGTAATTACGTTGCCCGCGTTTTTAGCCTCCGCATAATCAAAGCCGAGAATCGTATTGTCGGAGCAAATCACGACGACGAGGGTATCGTATATCACGTAGGTACCCGTTTTGCTTCCCGTAACGCCGCCGATACCGTCAAGAACAACGGTCGCGGGACCGTTTTTATAGCTGCCTTCTTCCGCGCCGATAGAAGTAAGACCGTATCCGCTTACATATTCTTTACCCGCATAAGAAGTGCTGTAATAATAAGCCGCACGATAAGACTTGCCGTTTACGGCAACTCTGTCTCCGTCTGCAAAATTATTTTCGGCGGATATGGTAGCCGTTAGATCCAAGCTGCCGTTCACGTAGTAAGCCTTCGAAGAGGTTACGAGAACGTAGTGATTTTTTTCCGCGTCTATCATAAAGCCTTTCGGCGAGCCTTCGCCCTCGGGCGTGAGAACCACGTAGTTATTTGCGGTCATTCCCCTGATAAACAAGCCGTGCACTATTCCTTTCTCGCTATCGAAAGTGAAAGTTGAAACGTTGTTTTCAAGGTTGAGCTTTATAGTGTTGCCGTTAAAAAGGTAATAATTGCCTTTGCAAACGGTGCCTAATTCGCTCGTATAAGTCGCGCTGCCGTCCGCGAGGAACTCCATTTTATAAGTGCTTTGCGTAGACAGCTTATCGCTCGTTGCCGATATATACGCAAGATAATAACTGCCGAGGAACGCTTCGCCGGAATAATCGGGCGTACCGAGTTTTCCGAATCTGACGCCGTTAAGACTTGCCGTACCGTTCGCACCGACAAAGCTCACCGTTAAAGAGAGGTCCTTGTTCACGGTGATTTTTGCAGACGAATAATATTTCTGCATGGTGGAACCGCAGGTTACGGTTATAACGTCGCCGTCCAAGGTATAAGGTCCCGAAAGAGTCACTCCGTCGTTCACGTTCGCACTCTGGAAAGTTATATTCTTATCGGTAAAGGTAAGCATATCGCCGCTGTCCGAATAATAATCGCCGAATACCGTAATTTCCGTTTTGGTAAAGGTATAAGGCACTTCTCCCGACATACCGTAATCCATGCTGAACGTTACGTTTTCGCCGACGATTTTGCCGTAAAGCGTACCAGCCGCATTAAAATCGAATATAATGTGCGTTCCGTCCGTTTTATAAGTACCGCTGTCGTTTCCGCTCATTACCCACGAGCAGGTACCGTCCTCGTTTATAACGAGAATACCGCCGTCTTTTTCGCCGTGGAATTCGCCCTTGCCGGAATATACGCCGACAAGATTATTTACGTCTCCGAATACCGCCAAAAGGTTCATATCTTTTACGACGGGAACGTAGTAACGGTATCTCACGCCGTTAGCGAAAGCCCAGTCGAAGAATACTTTGGAATTCTCGTTCGGCAAATCGTTTTGAACACCGATTATCGAATATCCGCTTGCGGAGTATGCCTTATCGGCAGTATCGCAAACCGCGCCGTCTTTATAATAGGAAATTCTGAAATTTCCGCTGCCGAAGTCAAACGCTTTCGCGCGGTATTTTCCGTCTTCGCTCGCCTCCCACCCGTTCATATCGAACGTTAAGGTGTTTTGCAACCATTGCGCGGTTACGGAGGATTCTTCTATCTTTTCGCCTGAATCGTTTTTAACGTCGTAGGTACGAACCGCACTGCTGTAATAGCAGTTTATAACGGCGGCACCGGGGTCGTAAGTACCTTCGTAATCGTCTTCGTAAGTAAAGCCCGCTATTCCGCCCGCATAGCTGTAATAAACGGAGCTACCGGACTTGGAACCGACTACAACGCCCTTTGAATAACAATCCATAAGAGTTATATCGCCCATAGCAAAGCCGAGTATACCGCCAACGTAAGAAGTTCCCGAAACCGAAACTCTTACGGGTGCGTAGTTTAAGCAGTTTATGACGGAAACGTTGGAGCCGTTGATATAAGCCACGATACCGCCGAGATATTTACCTCCGACAACAGAACCCGCGGAAGAACAATTTACTATGGCAACCGCGCCGTGATCTACGTTTACGTATCCGACGACACCGCCGTTAATGCCCGCGTCGAGAGAACTCTGTTCCCCGTCGTCGTACTTTCCGACTTCCGTTTTTACGGAAGAATTACAATTTCTTACGTAAGCGATATAAGCCTGCTTGTCGTCCGAAACGTTCAAAACGCCCGCAATGCCGCCGATATACATCGTGTTGGAAGCTCCTACCCTCGTCGTGATAGTACCGCTTACGTTTACGTTGGTTAAGTTGGTAAGATGCGCGTAACCGACCACACCGCCGACCGCCGCGCCGACCGCCGTTTTGTCTGATGTGCTTTCTACCTCATAGGATATATTTTCAATCGTCAAATCGTGAATATCAGCCATATAGGTGTATCCGAACAAACCTACGTAGTAAATATCGCTTCTGACCATTCTCGAAATGGTCAGATTTCTTATCGAAAATCCCGCGCCGTCGAAAGTTCCGGTAAAAGTTGCGCTTAAATCGAGGGTTTTATCCCCTAAGACCGCAGGTTTTACGCCCGCCGCATTATAGCGCACGCCCGTCATATCTATATCGTTAGCCAAACGGAAATACGCGGAACTATAATTTTTATCTTCGTTATTTTCGGGCGAATTGATCGCCGCCGCAAAATTGAAAAGCTCTTCCGCGGTAGAAATGCGGTAAGGATTTTCTTTCGTACCATTCCCCTTGTCGTCCGGCTTTGGATCGGGAGCGGGTTTTTCTTTATAAACGACGATAACCGAAGTATCGGAATTTATAAAGAATTCAATCGTTCCGTCATCAACGGGGTTAGAATCTCCGTTTACGATAATATTTTCTACCGTATAGCCTTCTTTTGGCGTTACGGTTATCGTAACCTTTGTGTTCTTGTCGTATTTTTCCTGCTCGGGAGAAAGGGAAACCGTTCCCTTTTCCTCGTCGTTATTGATAGAAAGAGTATATTTAACTACCGCGGGAGGTTCGGGATCTTCGCCGCCATTTTGTTTATAATTAACTTTTATTACGGTATTTTGCGTTATCGTTACCGTTATCGAATCATCGCTCTTCGGCGGATAAGTAGCGCCGCCAACAACGGTGAAAGACTCTAAAACATTATCGCCTTTTACCGCAACTTTAACAACGACCTGCGTTCCGCTCTCGTAAGAAGCTTGCCCTGGAGAAAGGGAAACCGTTCCCTTTTCGTCGTCGTTTTCTATCGTGAGAGTATAGGTCTCTTCAGGCGAATCCGCTTTATACAAAACGTCTACCGTGGTATTTTTTTCTATAGTTACCGAAACGGAAGAATTCTCTATCGTAACATTTTTGCCGTTCACGATAACGCTTTCCAAAACGTAACCTTCGTTAGCGGAAACGGTTATCTTCACCACGGAACCGCTTTCGTACTTTTCCGCTTCGGGAGAAACAGTAACGGTACCCTTTGCGGAATCGTTATTGATTACGAGAGTATAGCTCTCTTTCGGTTTAACATCTTCTTTATTGCACGCCACGCAAAAAGCCGTAGTCGCAAAAGCCAAAATTACAGTCAGAATCGCTAAAATTCTTTTTTTCATTCAGATTACCTCCCTATTCCGTAATTTCCGAAAGATAAACGGTTTTACCTTCCTTGCTTGTAAATTTTTTCGCTTTATCCATATGGGTAAAGCTTATTTTATACGCCTTTCTAAGAACGGTTTCCGCGCCGGATTTATCTATAACGTAAGCGAAATATTCGCCATTCTCTTCTTTATAAGCGTAGTCTTCCTCGAACCTTTCTTCACCGTCGCCGAAATCTTCTATAACGGTTAAAGTCATCATGGCGTAAACGTACTCGCTGCCGTAGCTTCTGCCGTCGAAGTTAAGTTCCGAGCCGTCCGCTCCGTAATACGTACCGATATATTCGTCCGCAACGGTAAGCACTCCTACCGAATTCATGGAAGAATCGAGCAGTACGAGAACGTTTTCTTTCAATACTCCCACGTCATAAAGGAAAGTACCGTCTAAATAGAGCGAAACGTAACTTTCGTCCACGTAGTAAACGTCTACGTCTATCCCCGCAAAGACGCCTACGGTTGTACCCGTTATGTCCATAGCCTTTTCTATTTTGAAAGTCTGATTTCCGGAAATAATATATTCCTTGCCGACGATTTGGTGATATAAACCTACGTTATTTACAACCGCGCCGTTTTTGGTTACGTTAAGCGCGTTACCTGTAAACACGAATCTGTAAACTACCGTGCCGTTTTCCGAAAGCTCGGCAACCGCGGAACTTTCGTTTTCCGTATAAGTATAATCGTATACCTTGGCAGCGCCGTTTTCGGTAACCGTCGCTTCGCCGCAATTTACGGGACTTTTTCCGTTAAACTCAACGACGGCGTCGCCGAGGTGATACTTAAATTCGCTTATCGCGTCCGGCGTTTTGAAGGTTTTTCCGTTTACGATAACATCGGAACCGCTTAATATAGCCGTATATGCCGTGCCGTCTACGGTGAACACCGCACGACCGTCCGTATAGTAATTGTATCTTACGGACTGCTCTTTGCCGCCGTTTTTAACGGAAACCGTGCCTTCCGCAATCCAGTCCTTACCTTCGCTCGTCGTATAACGAATGTTGTACATTCCGAAGCCGTTGAACTCGTACTCCGTTCCGTCTTCTCCGTTCCACTTGCCAGCCATCGGATCTACGTAACACATATTGTAATCGTCGATTATCATTCCCGTCTTACGATAATATGCCGCAAGCGCAAGAAGTTTGCCGTGTCCTCTTTCCGGTTCCATATCGAGAGCGGTGAACATTCCGTAAAACTCCGTGCGGTAATACATATTTACGAGTATTTCTTTGTTGCCGTCCTCATCGTAAGATACGTCTGCCACATAGCTGAACTCAATACCGTAACTGTCTCTGCCCTTGCCGTAACCGTCTTTATCTATACCGTAAAGAATTATGGTGTAATTAAGGTAGGTTTCCGTCCACGTTCCTATATAACTGCCCTCTCTGCCGTACTCGGTAGAAACGCCGTTATCCGTTAC
>CAKQEE010000082.1 GCA_934230055.1 uncultured Clostridia bacterium | reverse complement strand
AGAATCGGGCTTATCAAAAATAAATACATCGGCAGAACCTTCATCGCGCCGGGACAGGAAAACAGAATGAATAAGGTCAGGCTGAAGCTGAACCCGGTCAGCAGCGTCGTAAAGGGCAAGCGGATTGTGCTGATTGACGATTCGATTGTGCGCGGAACGACCTGCGCGCTGATTGTGCGGCTTTTGCGCGAGGCGGGCGCGAAGGAAATTCATATGCGTATTTCCGCGCCGCCTTTTATGCACCCGTGCTACTACGGCACCGACATCGACTCGGAGGAAAATCTTATCGCGTGCAAGTATTCGGTCGACGAAATTGCGCGCACGATAGGCGCGGACAGCCTGGGATTTCTGAGCCTTTCCGGCGCGAGAAGCCTTGTCGGCGGAGATGAGCGTGACGGCTTTTGCACGGCGTGTTTTGACGGCAGTTATCCGACGGAAATCCCGCAGCACAAGGAAAAGAGCCGGTTTGAGAAGAAAATTTCCGAAAAATAACCAATTGTGCCGGAACTTTTTCGCACAGCTTTAGTCTGATATATTAATAGGATTGGGGAAGCGGTGCGCTCAGTTGCGAAATTGCGTACGCTTTGCGTTGGGAGCTGATGAGTTGATAATTGAAAAGATTGTAAAGGACGGCAGGGCGATTGCGTTGGTCACGGGGGATGAAAAGGCTGTGACCGATGTGCGCTCCGCGCTCGATATGGCTATGTCGGCGAAATATGAGCTTCATACCGACAAAATTATTGTTGATAAAAGGCTGATAACAGAGGATTTTTTTGTGCTGAGTACGGGACTTGCGGGCGAAATCCTACAAAAATTTGTCAACTACGGCGTGAGGGTAGCAATTTTCGGCGATTTTTCAAAATACACAAGCAAGCCGCTGCTGGACTTTATTTACGAGAGCAACAAGGGCAGGGATGCGTTTTTTGTAACCTCGAAGGACGCGGCTGCGGAAAAGCTGATAAGCATAGCATAAAACAGGCTGGTGGCTTTAGCGACAGCCACATAAGGAAGTTTTTACGGAGTAGTTCCAAACTATCGGAGCTACTCCGTTTTCCTTATTATACTACCTTATACATCTGCGGATTTTCTTGAATTTTTGAAATTATTTCCGATATTTCTTCGTTAAAAACAGAGCTTTTCAACCCCGATATTATCGCACATAAAACACATATCGCAATCACGCTTAAAAAGGTCGGCAACATCTTAAAAAAATCATCGAATACAACGTTAAAAACGTATTTTAAAAGATTATCGTAACTAAAATCGTATTTACCTTCCAAAAGTCTCCTTAACGTTTCGGTAAAACTCTCTCCGTCCGTCTGCACGTTTTCGTTATAAAAATTTTCAAAATCGCTTAAATCGAGATTTTCGAGCGAGTTTTCTATGTTATCGGAAAGTTCGTCCGCGCTCACTTTTTTCGGCTCTCCGATACAAAATATGCCGCATAGCAAAACAAGCGCGGCAAAAACGATTATAAAGATTGTCTTTTTTCTCATTACATCAGCCCCGTTATAAGATTGAACACCGCGTAAATAATCGGCAAAGACACGCAGAGTATTATTATCTTCCCCGCGAAAACAAGCTTGTCCGCAAGGCTATTCAGCCCCGCGTCCGTAAGCGTTCCCGCCGAGAATTCGGTAAGGTATCCTATCGCAACGCACTTAAAAACTATCGCAAAATATTCGTTTTTCACGCCCGTTTTTTGAATGACCGCGGCAAAAAATTCTGCCGTGGTTATAAAGTATTCGCCCGTCGCATACAAAAGCACTATTCCCGAGCCTATCAACGCAAGAAAGAATATTTCCGATTTTACGCTTTTAAGATATACGAGAATTGCGCCGAGCGCAAGCGCAAGCACAGCGATTTTAACCATTTCAGTACAAATTAAAAATAGCTTTTATCGCTTCAAAAAGCTCGCTTATCATATTTATTACAAGTGTGAGAACTATTATCAGTCCCGCAAGCGAAACGAGCGTTGCAATATCGTCGCGGTCGCTCTTTTTAAGCACCTGCGTTATTACCGTTATCAAAATGCCTATCGCGGCAATCTTAAAAATTATATCTACGCTCATACGCCACCTATAAAAGTATAATCAACACGATAAGACCGAACAAAAAACCGAGTTTAACGCAAAGCGGCCGATACTTTTTGTCTGCTTCTTCCGCATCCGAAAGAAAGCTTTTAAGTCTCGTTTCCGAATTCTTCAAAAACTCCGTTTGAGATTTTTTATCGCCTTGCCCTAACCCTTTCACGTATTCGGTAAAAAAATCTTTTTCGCCTTTCGTTAAAATTTTGAGCTTATCTTCTTTAACGTTTTTATCGAGAAAAAAAGAACGAATATATTCTATTAAAGAACAGTCGGCTTCGGTATTTTTCACGATGGAAACGAGCGACTTTTTTGAAAAAACAACTTCGTTTTTCACCGCCGAGTTGAACGCAAGAACTTTTTCAAAAGATTTTTTTCGTTCCGAATATTTAAGCGAAAAAATATACCCCGAAACGGTACTTAAAACAAGCAGTAAAATTCCCACGGCTACCTTCATATCAAACGCAATCCCTCATCATAAAATAAATCTTCGGAATTCTCGTCTCTGCCCTTTATCAAGGCGTATCTTTCAAAAATTCCTTTTTCAAAAAAACTCTTTTTATTAAGGTCTTTTATATCCGCAGCGTGGATACTTGCAATAATCTTTACCCCGCAATTCACGGCGGACTTTACACACTCGAAGTCTTTTTCGCCGCAAAGCTCGTCCGTGATTATAAGGTCCGGCGACAACGAGCGCAAGCCGTAATTAAAAGAAAAAAGCTTATCCGCAAAAGCGGTTTTATCAATATTTTCCCCGCAAACTTCACCGAATTCGCCTCGTTCGTCTATAATAAAAATCGACAAATCGCGCTCTGAATTTATTCTTCTTGCCAAGTCTTTCAATACGGTGGTTTTCCCCATGGAAGGCGGCGCGATTATCAGCGTATTTTTTATTCCGTCCGAAAAAATTCTGTTATAAATAATATCGGCACACCCTTTTAAGTCGTTCGGAATCCTGATATTCAGAGAAGAAAAATTTTTCATCGTAACCGCTTTTTCTTCATCGAAAACGCAGTCGCCGCAAAGACCTATTCTTATTCCGTTTTTCGCCGTAAGGTATCCGTTTTTAATCTCTTCGTTAAAAGCATACAAAGAACGTTCCGTAACCGAATCTATAACAAAATCTATATCCGATTCCGAACATATAAAAGCATTTTCCTTAAATAAAGTTTGTCCGCACTCCCATAAATATCTGTTTCCGTTTATACACTTTAAAATTATCGGGAACCCCTTCCTCATTCTTATTTCGTAAACGTTGGAAAGATCTAAGTTTTTCAGCGCGCGGGAAAATCTTTCAGGCAAAAAATCTAAATTCATTTATTATATTTTATTTTGCTTACGATAAAATTAGAACAAAAAAACGCCCCCGCAAAAAGAGACGTTTAGAAGTTTTTGATTTAATGCCGATTTTATTGATTTTTTACATTTTTAACGGAAATCGCTATATGAGAAGGCGCAAAAATTAATGAAAAAGCCAAAAGAGGAATATTTAAAGGCATTATTCCGCCAAAAATAAACATTATTGAAGGGATTATAGATAGCGCATATGCGCGAAATTTGAAAAATTTATTGCGACAAATTATCCAAAAAGCAATATACAGGGCGCACAAAACGGTTAAAACGACAAAGTAAACCGCAAGCGCACCGTTAAAAAAGAAATTAAAATACGTATAAGGAATATTAAAAATCATAAAAAAGAAAGAGCCGAATCTTCCGATCTGTTCCGCTATTACAAGCCTTTTACTTACCCCGCTGTTACTAAACCCGTCTTTAACTTTTATCGCAAAAACGATATTCGGTATCAATATTAAAATCACGACGCAAAGACCTACGTAATTAAACCATCCCATTAAAAGATTCCTCCGAATAAATCCGGCAAAGTCAATATAATATATAAAATTCGATTTGCGGATAAGATTATAAATTTCCACTAAAAAACCACCCGCGCCAAAGAAAAATTTTTCTTCAATGCAGGTGGTTTATTTTTAATTCTGATTAGTTGTTGCCGAGAAGTTCCGCAATGGAAGCACCGGAATTATCGGAATCTTTCCATTCGCGAAGCTCGGTTTCACCGTCTTCTTCGGTTTTTCTTGCGCCGCGTTTCTTACCTTTGCCTTCTTCGTTATCCTTTTCGGGCTTCTGAACTTCGGGTAAAAGTGCTTTGATAGAAAGGTTCATCTTTTCTTTTTCAACGTCTATTCCGAGAATCTTCGCTTCTACTTCCTGACCGACTTGAAGAGCCGTTACGGGGTTTTCGAGCCATTCGTTGGAAATCTGGGAAACGTGAACAAGTCCGTCGATACCCTTTTCAACCTGAACGAACGCGCCGAAGCTAACGATTCTTACTACCTTGCCCTTAACTACGTCGCCGACATGGTACCTTTCAAGCACGGTATCCCAAGGTTTGGGTTGAAGCTGTTTATAACCGACGGAAACCCTCTTGTTTTCTCTGTCGATTTTAAGAATTTTGAATTCGTAGGTTTTGCCTATTTCCAAAACGTCGGAGCATTGTTCGCAACCCGTCCAAGAAAGGTCGGAGATATGAGCAAGACAATCGAAGCCGTTGACTTCTACAAACGCACCGAAAGAAGCAAATCTTACGGGAGTTCCGAGGACGATGTCGCCGTCCTGAATGTTATCGAAGAACTCTTGTTCTTTTGCCGCGCGAATCGCGTCGCGCTCTTCTTTCTCCGCAAGAAGTATAACTCTCTGCGAGCCGACTATCTGCTTACGCGCACCGCGGGATTCAACTTTCTCCGCTTTAAGTCTTAAAGTTTTACCGACGTATTTATCCAAGTCTTTAACAAAACCGATTTTAATCTGCGAAGAAGGAACGAACACCTGATAGCTGCCGTATTGACCGGTAAGACCGCCCTTGTTGGTTGCGGTAATCTGCGCTTCAAAGATTTTGCCGTTTTTAATCTCTTCGATTTCGGCTTCTTCCTTCAAAACCTTCTCCATAGCTTTTTCGGAGAACTTGATGGGGTTTTTAGCAACGACCATAACGCGAATTTCTTCACCGACTTTGTCTTTGTAATCTTCTTTGTTATATTCGCCGATCATCTCTTCTTTGGGAAGCTCGAAGTCTTTCTTCGCGTTCTTCATAAAGAGAGTAAGTCCGTCGTCTTTTGCAGAAGAGATCTTTGCCGTGATAACCTGACCGATTTTAAAATCTCTGTTAGGTTTAATATTATCGAAAGCCGCTTCCATTTCGGACTTAGCGGGCGCATTTTCTGTTTCATACGCTTCGGCTTCCGCGTTTGCGGTTTCTACCGCTTCGCTTGCAACGGTTTCTTCCGCAGCTTGTTCGGTGACTACCGCTTCTTCAACGGGCTTTTCAGCCGCTTCGCTTGCAACGGTTTCCGTAGTAACGATTTCTTCTGTGACCTTCTCCATAAATGAGATAACCTCCTGAAATTGCTCGTCGGGCGTGGACGCTCCGAGAACAACTCCTACCTTATAAAAATTTTTAATTTTTTCGTAATCGAAGTTTTCGCAATCGGCTATTCTGTAAACGTTTCCGCAAAACTTTTTGCAAATATCGAATAATTCCGCGGTGTTATTGC
>CAKQEE010000081.1 GCA_934230055.1 uncultured Clostridia bacterium | reverse complement strand
CGGAGGTGTAGTCCGTCAAATCGCTTATAACCTTTACCGCGTTTTGAAGCACGGCTTCCAGATTATCCGCATGGTCGTCGAACGCCTTTTTAATCTCGCCTATCTCCTTGCGCGAGAGCGCGCCCTTATCCATAAGCTCGGTAACGTACAGCTTATAAGCCTCTACGGAAGGCACCCTTCCGCCCGACGTATGAAGTTGATTGAGATACCCGAGTTCTTCCAGTCCCGCAAGCTCGCTTCTCACCGTCGCGGAGCTTATGTCCCGCATATACTTTTCGGTAATCACCTTGCTCGAAACGGGCTGCGCGGTGGCAATGTAATCGTCCACCACGTATTGAAGTATCTTCTTTTTCCTGTCGGAAAGTTTCATATGTCGCCCCTTTTGGCAAAGCTCATTCTTTTGTGTTAGCACTCAAAGCTCCCCTTTGCCAACTTTCGAGTAAAATTATACCCCTCTCGCGGTGGTTTGTCAAGGGTTTTAAGGCGGATATTTTTAAATTTTCAAAAAAATTTCTTTTACGCCTTTTTGGCTCCGGAACCGAATAAAAACTTGACCTTTTTCCGCCGCGGTGATATTATTTAAACGATAAAAAAGAAAAGGGAGAAACCCGACATGATAGATCCTTTCGATTATAAAGAGCCGCCCTGCGCTACCTGCGGCGGCAAAGAATTTTATTCGCCGGAAAAAGACGCGCCCAAAGGCAGAATTCCCGTTAAAAGGGTTATAGAAAAGGTAGACGAAGCCTTTAATTCAAACGATTTGGCAGAGGCGGGCAGGCTTTTGGAGTTTTGGCAAAAGGAAGCCCTTTCTCTCGAAGACAAGTCTGGGGAGCTTTCCGTTACGGACGAGCTTATCGGCTATTACAGAAAGACGGGCGAAGCGGAAAAGGGCTTAGCCGCCGTAAGCCGCGCGCTCGAACTTTTAAAAGAGCTGTCGCTCGAAAAAACGGTTTCGGGCGCAACGATAATATTAAACGCCGCAACCACTATGAAAGCCTTCGGCAAAGCGGAAAAAGCCCTGCCGTTATATAACGCCGCGGAGGAAACGCTCGAAAATCTTCTCGATAAAGAAGACGTTTTGCTTGCGGGGCTTTATAACAACAAAGCTCTTGCGCTTGCGGACGCGAACAACGCGAAAGAAGCGGAAAATTATTATAAAAAAGCGATTTCGGTAATGGAAAAAGCGGAAAACGGCAGGCTCGACGAAGCCGTATCTTACGTAAACCTTGCCGTGCTTTATTCTCGGCAGGGAGAAGAAAAGAGCAAAATCACCGATTGTATGTTCAGCGCGTACGAACTTTTAACGGACGAGCGAAACGAAAAAAACGGATATTACGCTTTCGTTTTAAGCAAATGCGCGCCCGCCTTCGGGGAATTCGGCTACGACAAAATAGAACGGGAATTATCAAAGGAATCGGAAGAAATTTATGCAAGGAATAGACATAGCCGAAAAGTTGTTTAACGAATACGGAATAAAAATGCTGAAAAGCTTTACGGAGCTTTTCCCGCGGGTGGCGGCGGGCGTTGTCGGAGAAGGCTCCGAATGTCTTTTTTACGACGACGAAATTTCCCGCGATCACGATTTCGACGCGGGCTTTTGCATATGGCTTACGGAAGAGGACGAAGAAAAATTCGGCTTCGAGCTTTCTCGCGCATATTCCAAACTGCCGAAAGAATTTTGCGGCGTAAAAAGGCAAATTCTTTCCCCCGCGGGCGGCGACAGGCGCGGAGTATCTTCGATAGGCACGTTTTACCGCAAATTCACGGGCGAAGAGGGCGCGCCAAGCAACCTTTTAAGGTGGCTTTCTCTCCCCTCTCATTCCCTTCTTGCAGCTTCGAGCGGAAAAGTTTTTTTGGATAATTACGGAAAATTTTCGGAAATTCGCGAAATAATAAAGCGCGGTTATCCGGAAGACGTAAAAAGAAAAAAGCTTGCCGCAAACCTCGCTCTTATGGCGCAATCGGGGCAATATAACTACGAAAGGTGCGTTCGGCGCGGAGAAACGGGCGCGGCGCAGCTTGCAGCTTACGAATTCGTCCGCCGCGCGATTTCCGCTATATATCTTGTAAACGATAAATACGAACCGTTTTATAAATGGGCTTTCCGCGGAATGAGGAATCTTCCCTCTCTTTCGGAATTAGAAATACCGCTCATTTCCCTTATAGAAACAGACAACGGCAAACGCCGCGCGGAGCAAAAGCTGGAAATCATAGAGGGAATTAACGCGGAAATAGTAAAAACTCTTAAAAAAAAGGGGCTTTCTATCGCCTCGGGGGAGGGCTTGGATGCCCACGCGTTTTCCGTAACGGACGGCATAAAAGACGCAACTCTCCGCAATCTTCACCTGATGGAAGGGATATAGCCTCCGTTTTTTTGATTTAAGCCATTATCCCCTGTTAAGCCTCCCTCCGAGAGGGATGGAGCCCGCCTTGGCGGTGGAAGGAGAATTTCGCGCTTCCCCGTCATTCTGTGCCGCGATTCTTGCCCCTGCTTACGAAGAATCTCTTTCTAATACCCACCTCAAAAAATAATTCAAGCACTTGAACGCGCAAAAACGGCGGCGTGAGAAATTGTTCTCACACCGCCGTTTATTTTTCGCCCTTTTTGGCTTTTATTGCAAATTATCTATCGAGCCGTCTACGTAATTACCGGATTTAACGTAAGCGTTTCCTTCCGCAAATCTCTCTATACCGAGGGCTTTTGCGTCGGTAGCGATTGCGGCAAAGTCGCCGTAGGTAGAATCGCCGTATACGGCGTACGCCATATACCTGACGAAAAGTCCTTCCGTCTTGATTCTCTTTGCGTAGTCGGAATCGGCTTTGACAAGATTAAGAGCCGCTTCTATATAGTTTGCGTACCAGCCTTTAAGCATAGAGGCGTCGTAGCTCTTGAATATCGTTCCGCTCGGGGTATCGTCCCAGTACTTCTTATTGAAAATATCCATACCGCCGATCATATGGCAACCGAGCGCGTCTTTATTGCTCGAAGTGGTTTTGCCGTCGAGCGTTTTGTACCACGCGCGATATACCGTTAAGAATTCGTACATCTTTTCGCCGCCCGCGCCGTAATATGCGTTGCAGAAATTCTTTATAAGCATTTCCACGTCCGCGTTCACGTCTTTTGCGAGTTTGGCTTTCAGGTATATTTTAAGCGCGTCGAAATCGGTTGCGCCTTTCACGCCCGAAACGCCTTGATCGACAAGCACCTCCGCGCCGCTTTCCGCAATGGCTTTATAGGTCGCCTGCATGTTAGAAATCGTATCTATCGGAACGAAATAGTTATCGAAATATGCCGAATATCTCCAAAAATAAGCTTTTCCGAGGCTCTTCCACACGTTAAACTGATCCAAGAAGTATCTGTTGCTGTGTCCGTATTTTTTGCTTAAAACGTCGTCTTTAAGTTCGCGATAAGAGTTACCCTCTATCATAGCCACCATTGCCGCGACAGCCGCTTTATCCGTATCGTAAAGTTTAAGCTCGGATAAGTTTTTCGCGGGGGCTTCGAGTGCCGCGTTATACGCCATAAGCATAAAGGTTATCTTTCTGCCTATTTCCGCGGCATAGTTATCCTCGAAAATTTTCGCTACCTTATTCATGAAAACGATATACTCCGCGGAATTCGCGCCGTAATTATTTTTTACCGCCGCGGAAGCGGAACAATCGCACCAACCGCGTGCGTCCGGCTGACCGAACACGAAAATATCTTTAACGTTGCCCGTCGCGTCCTGCGCAAGTATTTCGTCTCTCGCGTACTTTGCGACTATCGCCGCCATATCGTCTCCGCCCGCAGTAAGGCAAAGAGTTTCAAAAGGTTGCTTACTGTCCGTAGCCGTTACGGTAACGAACCATTCGGGGTGTTCCGTACCGTAAACGCTCTTTTTAATTACTTCCAAAAAGTTGTGATAGGTGCCGTTTACTTCCTGCCAGCTGTTCACGTAGCCGAGCCTTCTCTGATAGGTGAAGTTAGAATTTGCGTTAAGCGCGCCGTTTTGCGCCCACATTTTATCTATGGAAGGATTAAACACCGCGCGATCCGCCACGCGCGAATACTCGAAGGAATCTCTGTCCGCGGTATAAACCTCATCTGTATAAATTTCCAAGCCGAACGCCTGATTAAGCATTGCATAAACAGCGTTAAGGGTGCCGTACGCGGTGTTTCCGTAAAGGTATATCCCGTTTTCCGTTTTTTGAACGATATACCCCGTTTCGGTGGTAAGTCCTTCAAATGAAAGCGCGGCTTCCTCCGCAAGTTCCTTGCCTAAAACAAAGTATTTAACGCCCGCATCAAGTTCCGAAAGGGAAGAAATCGTTTTAACGTTCAGGGTTTTGCCCGTGATAAGTCTGAAATAATATTTCAAATCTTCCGCGGCGAAATCCGCCACTCTGTCGTCTTCGCAAGAAGCTGCCCCGCGACTTAAAACCGCAAGCGAGGATATTTCGTTGCCCGCGTTTTGTATCGCGACGACTTCCGCAAACAATCTATCCGTATACTCGGTATTCCAGCCGTTTTCGGAATTAAAAGTTATTGCCGCGGCAAGCTCCGCCATAGTAGTATAATTTGCGTTGTTTTCGTAAATTCCTTTTCCATTTTCCGCGGCATTAGGCTTATCGGAAGTAATTTTGCCGTTCGTTACCGAATAGCAATTCTTTATCGTTCCTAATTTATCTACGCCTACGATAGAACCGAAGTTTGCCGTACCGGTCGAATCTTCGCTTATAACGGTTATGCAGTTTTCCACCGTACCGCCGTCGTTGGTATTGATAATCGCGCCGAGCGTCCAACCGTCGTCCCCCGTTACGGATACTTTTACGAACACATTGCTTACCGTACCGCTGTTTTGGTATATCAAAGAACTTTTCGAACCGTTTGCTTTAAGTGTATAATGTACCCCGAGATTTCTAATCGTTCCCGTGTTCTCCGCAAAAAGATAAGATTCCCAACCGTCATCTCTCGCGTCGTAGTGAATCAAGAGGTTTTTAAGAGCGTATCCGTTTCCGTCGAGAGTTCCTTTAAAGTTGATTACCCCCGCGGTCTGCGCGTTTGCAAAATCGAGGTCTTCTCCTAAAACGAACTTTCCTTCCGCGTTATTAAGCAAAGTCTTAAAATTCGCTACGTCCGCCTGCGTTAAAACGGTTATCTTCTCTTCGTAAATCGCGGTGTAAGTAACGCTTCTCGTCACCTTTGAGGAGACTTCTTTATCCCAGCCGATAAAGGTATACCCCGCTTTTTCCGTGTTCGGTTCGGTAACGGTATCGCCGTAACGATAATTCGCGGTTTGCATAACGGTATCGCCGTCCTTAAATTCTACGGTGTACTCGTTTGCGTTTATATAAGCGTTAAGTTGCGCCTTTTTGGTTTCGTCCGTTTCCGTTTCGAGCGCGCGAAGAGCAACTTCGTTTATGCACATAGAAAAAGTTTCGCTGTATATAACGTTATCGCCTTCTTTGATATAAGCCGCTACTTTAATATCGTCGTTATAATTCGCCGCGGGAATACCCCAAACGTATACGACCGATTGAGCGTAGCCCTCTACTTTAACGCCGTTTTCTTTATAATAGCCCCATTTGTTGCCTTCCGCGCCGAACGTTACTATCTTTTTGACGTTAGGGGTTTTAAGGTTGATTATGGATACGCCCTCGCTCTTGCTTTCGGGAACGACTATCA
>CAKQEE010000080.1 GCA_934230055.1 uncultured Clostridia bacterium | reverse complement strand
TATAAACACCTCCAAAAAGGGGAAGCGACAAAAAGTTTTTCGTCGCTTCCCCTTTTCCGCCGCGAAAGCGGCGGTTATTACTGCCGTTCTCTCGGGGAATTATTAAAAACGGCAGTAACTTTTCGGTATCTTTCGGAATAATTTTCATTAAAGAAAAATCACCTTACCGCCGATAGCATAAGTATAGGCAATAAAGGTGATTTTATTCTTAAAATTTCGTTTTTTTTCGCAACAGAAAAAAGATTCTTTCTGCTCTTAATTCGCTGAAGCTTTCTACTTTTTTTACTCTTCTTCCTCTTCTTCGGGAAGATCTACGTTGTGGTAAACGTCCTGAACGTCGTCTAAATCTTCAAGCGCGTCCAAAAGTCTTTGGAACTTCGCAAGATCGTCTCCCTCCAAGGTTATTTTGTTAGAGGGAACCATCTCTACCTGTGCCTCGAAGAAGTTAAGACCTTTGTCTTCGAGATACTTTCTTACGGAAGAAAAGCTCGCGGGAGAAGTATGAACCTCGAAAGCGTCGTCTTCCGAGATAACATCGTCCGCGCCCGCGTCCAAAGCGTATTCCATAACCGCGTCCTCGGTTAAATCGGGCGTTCTTTCCACGATAATTATACCCATGTTGGTAAACGTATAAGAAACGCAACCCGCGTTGCCGAGAGAGCCGCCGTGCTTTCTCATTGCCGTTCTCACAAAGTCTACCGTGCGGTTTTTGTTATCGGTAAGAGCCTTTATTATAATCGCGCTGCCCGCGGGGCCGTATCCCTCGTAGGTAAGTTCCTCGAAGTTGTCGCCGGCAAGTTCGCCCGCCGCTTTCGCTATGCAACGCTTTATGTTGTCGTTAGGCATATTCGCCGCTTTTGCTTTTGCAATAGCGTCCGCAAGTTTGCTGTTTGTGGTGGGATCGGGGTTGTTTTTTGCCGCAACGGCAATTTCTCTGCCGACCTTGGTGAATATTTTGCCCCTCACCGCGTCCTGTTTTGCTTTTTTAACGGCGATATTCGCCGCGTGGCTATGACCTGACATAGTATTTTTTCTCCTATAATTATCCGTTAGTTAAAGCGTACATAATCACGCCCGCCGCAACCGAAGCGTTAAGACTTTCCATTCCGTTTTTCATCGGAAGCCCAAGCGTTTCGCTCGATCTTTCTTTCATAAATTCGGAAACGCCGTGCGCCTCGTTGCCTATAACAAGGCAAAATCTTTCGGGAATATTTATCTTAAACGGGTTTTTGCCGCCCATATCCGCCGCGTAAAAGGGCGACTCGATAAGATTAACAAGCGCTTCCCTTCTCCCCGCGAACACGTTCACGCGGAAGATACCGCTCATTGCCGCCCGCACCGCTTTCTGAGAATACGCGTCCGCGCCGTCCGCTATAAAAATATCGGTAAAGCCCGTCGCCGCCGCCGTCCTTATGATCGCGCCGACGTTTGCGGGATCGGAAACGCCGTCTAAAAACAGGCTTTTTCCGCTGCTCGCGCAAATCGGTTTTTTCGGCTTATATAACACCGCGAGAACGCCTTGGGGAGAAACCTCTCCCGTACAACTTTCAAAAACTTCTTCCGAAACGAGTTC
The DNA here is from genome assembly GCA_934230055.1 of uncultured Clostridia bacterium. GTDB lineage: Bacteria > Bacillota > Clostridia > Christensenellales > Borkfalkiaceae > UBA1259. The sequence goes on along the minus strand of CAKQEE010000080.1, from coordinate 4,096 downwards.
CGCTCTCACGCCTTCGGGAAGCTCCGTTCCCGCCAAAAGCTTTTCTCCGCTCTCCGTAAGGATAAGGGCAAAAAACTCTTGCCCCGTGGCGATAGCTTCTTTAACGGTTTTAAGCCCTTCCGCGATATAAAGCCCCGTTTCGTCGCGCTCTTTTTTGCGGTCTAACGCGCGAACGGTTTTAATAAGCGCGTTGTTTCTCGAAATTATCATTTTACTTAAAGAAAGCCTACGAACGGTAGGCTTTGACTTTTTTATATTAGTTTAAGCTTGCTTTTGCCTTTTCGCAAAGAGTTGCGAAAGCGGGAGCGTCGGAAACGGCTATTTCCGCAAGAACCTTTCTGTTAAGGTCTATGCCCGCCTTTTTAAGACCGTACATAAACTTGCTGTAAGACAAACCGTTGATACGAGCCGCCGCGTTGATACGCGCAATCCAAAGCGATCTGAAATCGCGTTTTTTAGCCTTTCTGCCGACGTAAGCGTACATCTGCGCTTTCATAACGGCTTCTCTTGCAACTCTGTATCTCTTGCTTCTTCCGCCGAAGTAACCTTTGGCGAGTTTCAATATTTTTCTACGTTTTTTAACGGCGTTTACTGCTCTTTTAATACGCATTTTCTTCTCTCCTTCAAAACTTATTTATTGTAGATAAGCGTCTTTACGGTTTTAGCCTGCGTATCGTCTACGTAAGCGCCGGCGCACAGATTGTTCTTTCTCTTTCTGTCTTTCTTGGTAAGAATGTGATTTTTACCCGAACAAGCTCTTTTAATCTTGCCGGTGGCGGTTACTTTAAATCTTTTTTTCGCCGCGCTTTTGGTTTTCATTTTAGGCATATTATTACCCTCCGTTGAATTTTATTAAGTAAACTACGCTTTTAAGGGCGCAAGCATCATCCAGATGTTTCTGCCTTCGGTAAGCGGTTGCTTTTCTATCGTGCCGCAGTCTTTTACTATCTCGTAGAATCTCTTCATAACGTCTATGCCGAGTTCCTGATGCGCCATCTGCCTGCCGCGCATTCTTATGGAAACTTTCACCTTGTTGCCGCCGGACAAAAACTTCTGCGCCTGTTTCGCTTTCACGTTAAGGTCGCCGACGTCTATCGTCATAGAAAGCCAAATTTCCTTTATTTCCACTACTTTTTGGTTTTTCTTGGCTTCCTTTGCCTTTTTGGCAATCTCGAAAAGGTATTTCCCGTAGTTCATTATTTTGCATACGGGCGGATTTGCGGTAGGCGAAATTTTAACGAGATCGAGTCCCTTTTCCTCCGCAAGGCTCAAAGCCTCTCTCGAAGAAACAATGCCGAGCTGTTCGCCGTTTTCGCCGATGAGTCGCACCTCTCTGTCGCGGATTTCTCCGTTCGTCTGATGTTCCCTTTTAATAGTAGTACACCTCTTTATAAATTTTCCTTTTTCCGCGCCGTAAAGCGCAAAAAGAACGGGTGCTTTAAGCAAAAAGCACCCGAAAACAACCGAATCGCACGCATCGCCCTTGCGGGTTTTTGCGTTTTTTGGTATGGAGCCGAACGATTTATACCGTCGGCGAGAAGGGTTTCTTCTGCTTCAAGCCTCAATATAATATACCTTTTTAAAGGTTTTGTCAACGATTTTTAGCCGTTTTTAAAATTTAACGCAAAAATTTTTAAGATTACTCTTTGCCGTCGTTAAAATAAAGTATACCCAAAGTATTCGCGCCGCAATGGCTTGCTATCGTTCCGCCCGCGCGGGTTTCCAGAATCTCTTGAAATCCCGCTTCCGAAAGGGCTTTTCTTGCAGCTTCCAGCATTTCGGGGGTAGCGGTGGTGTAGGTTATAAACGCGCGTTTAAGGTCTGGCGTGTTAAAGTCTTTCAAAGTTTCGGCACAATATTTTGCCACTACGCCGCCCATGTTTCCGCGAAACTTTTTATCGGAAATCATTGTTCCTTCTTTAAGCACTATACGAGGGCGAATTTTTAAAAGATTTGCCCCGAGTAGCTGTAAACTCGAACATCTTCCGCCTTTATAAAGGTAATCGAGCCGCTCAACGACGAAGCTTACCTGCAATTTATCCGCGCGCTCCTGCACGGTTTTTGCAATCTCTTCCGCGGGAAGTCCTTTCTCCGCAAGCTCTCTCGCGTACATTGCAAGAAGTCCTATGCCCGTGGAAAGACTTTTGCTGTCCACGACGAAAACGTTGTCCACGTTCTTTGACGCGCGCTCCGCGTTCCCGCAGGAAGAAGTTATCCCGCTCGAAAGACAGATATGCACGAGCGCGTCGTAGCTTTCTAAAATCTCCTTAAAAAACTCGGTGTATTCGTACTCGTTCAGGGCGGTGGTTTTGGGTAAAGTATTATACTTATCAACGTACTCGAACATTTCCGCCGTAGTGTGTTCGCCGTCCTTAAAAGTCATATCACCGAGCGTGATGGTATAAGGTATAACTTTAATATCGTATTTTTGTAAAAGCTCCTCGCCTAAATCGTTTGTAGATTCTACGGAAATCGCAATTTTCATTTTTTTACTCTCCTTTTTCGTGTCTGTAAGCTAAAAACCGTTTTCCGCGCCGCGAATATTACGGTGCGCCGCGTTTTTTCGGCAAACAAAACTTTACCCGTTTGCACGATTTTTGCTTTATTGTACAGATTTAGCCGTTGTAGACAAAATCGTATTACCCGAACATTTTACCACAAACGGCGACGGTTGACAACGATTTTCGTTTTTTTTCGGATAAAACCCGAATTTTTTTGCGGAGAGTTCCTTTTTTTATTTAAACGCTTGCTAAATTCGGCGGCAAAGTGATAAAATATTCTCGTTATTACAAAGACACTTTAAGGAGAAACGTTAAAAATGGAAAAAATAAACGGCTGCGTTAAAAATACGGACGTCGGCTATGCGGATTTCAAATCGCACGAAAACGAAGTTGTTTCCATCAGCGGCTACGTTCACCGTATCCGTGAAATGACGGGCTTTGCTTTCGTTATCATTCGTACGCCCGAAGACCTTATTCAATGCGTTTACGCGCCCGAATTTTCCGACTACCGCCTCGACGAGAAGCTTTGCGAAGAAGCCTGCGTGAGAGTTTTCGGAAAAATCGTGAAGAGTACTGACGCGAAAGGCAACGAAAGATTCGAGATGCAGATTCACGATATAAAAATCTTTTCCCTTCCCGCGGAAGGTCTGCCTATCGTTATAAACAAAAAAACGCTCGACGGCGTGCTTCTCAACACCATTCTCGATTATCGCCCGATTTCTTTGCGCAACCCCTATCAGCGCGCGATTTTTAAGTTGCAGGAAGGCATTGCAAGGGGCTTTCGCGAATACCTGATGAAAAACGGCTTTACGGAAATTCGTTCGCCCAAAATCAATTATGCGGGCGCGGAAGGCGGCACGAACGTGTTTAAGCTCGATTACTTCGGCAAGCAGGTATACCTTGCGCAAAGCCCGCAGCTTTATAAACAGGCACTCGTCGGCGTATACGGCAGAGTTTTCGAGATAGGTCCCGTATTCCGCGCGGAACATCACGACACTTCCCGTCACCTTAACGAATACACTTCCATGGACTTTGAAATGGGCTTTATAAACGGCTTCGAGGACATAATGAACATGGAAACGGGCGCGCTCAAATACATTATGGAGCTTTTGAAAACCGACTACGCGAAAGAAGTAGCGATTCTCCACGCGGATATTCCCGAAATAACGGAAATTCCCACCATAAAGTTTGCGGACGCGAAACAGCTTATCATAGATAAGTTCAAGTACACCCCCACCGATATGAAAGACTTCGATCCGGAAGAAGAAAGCCTTCTCGGCAAGTATGCTAAAAAGGAACTCGGCAGCGACTTCTTGTTCGTAACTCATTATCCTTCCAAAAAACGCCCGTTCTACACGATGGACGATCCCGAAAATCCCGAATACACTCTTTCGTTCGACCTTTTGTTCAGGGGGCTTGAAATCACCTCCGGCGGACAGAGAGTTCACGATTATAACGAGCAGGTTGAAAAGATGAAGCGCATGGGCATTAATCCCGAAGATTTTGAAACCTACCTTATGCTCCACAAATACGGCGCGCCGCCGCACGGTGGCTTGGGACTCGGTCTCGAACGCCTTACGATGCACCTTTTAGGG
>CAKQEE010000079.1 GCA_934230055.1 uncultured Clostridia bacterium | reverse complement strand
TGTAACCGCGCACGCCCCGCATACCCCCCCCCGCACGGAAAACCCGAACAAACCCGCCCGCGCATACTTTGCGAAAATTTGCTCATACTTTTCGTGGGAGGAAGAGCTTTATGAAAATAACTACCGTAATCGCTTTTATACTCGTTCTTGCGGGGGCGATAATATGGGGGCTTGTGGGAATTTTCGATTTCAATATCGTTGCCGCGCTGTTCGGCGCGGGCAGTTCCGCGGTCGTTTCGAGGATAATTTACGGACTCGTCGGCATATCCGCTCTGTGGCTTATTTTCTATTGGATTATATACAATCCTTTCGGGAAAATGAACTGACAAACGAAAAATCCCGTCAAAGAAAAGATTTTTTCTTTTCCGCGGCGGGATTTTTTTATTCTTTTTTTCGTGGAATAAAGTTAAAAAAACGAATTTACAGCAAACATTTAACCCCTTTTTCCCGCATTTTCACGATGGGAACGACCAAAAAACTGCCGAGAACGTATACGGAAACGCCCTGCGAAACTATTAAAAACAGCACTTGTAACATATAGGCGTAATCCAGATTTTCGTAGCAGAAAAGCCATATAAGCGGCAACAAAAAGGCGTTTAAAAGAACGGGAAAAAGCCCGCCCACGGCGATTTTAAGCCACGTTTTTTTAAAAAGCTTGCCCGAAAGAAAGGTTAAAATCGCGGCAAGGCAGGTAACCGCGCTTCCGAACACCACGTCGTACACCACGCAACCCGAAGTGAGGTTGGAAAGGACGCACCCAACGGTCAGCGCGGGTATCGCTTCCGGAAAAAAGAGGGGCAGCAACGTTAAAGCTTCCGAAATGCGGAATTGTATCGCGCCGCTCGCCACGGGCAGAACCGCAAGCGTAAGAACAAAGTACAGCGCGGCGATAACCCCCGCTCGCGCAACTAATTTAGTAACCGTTTTTCGCATAAAAAAATCCTCCGCGAACCCGATCACCGCAAAGGACTTTTTGAATATAATATTACGTCTTTTGTCGGTTTTTTTAATCGGAAGTGTTGACCGAAAACCTTCCGTCCACAGTATTGTATCACCTATTTTGAAAAAGCGCAAACGTTTACCGCAGCTTTTTGCCCGTTTTTATAAAAAAACCGGCTCGATTCTTTCAGCTCAATTCTTTCAGCGCGGAAGAAAATTCTTTTTTCACCCTTAAAAGCGATTCTTCCGTCGCGCTTTCGGTGCGATAGCTTCCGCGTTCTGTCAGCATTAAAAAAACCTCGAACTGCGCCGCCGCCGTTTCGTTAAAAAAAGTCTTTACCGCGGTGCGAAAGCCTTTGCTGCAACCCTCGGTTACGGCAAAAGCATAAAGCTTTTCAAGGTTTTTTTCCGATTGCAAAATATCCGTCAGACTGTCTTTTTCGTTAAGGGTTATATCCGCTTTGTAGTCCATAATTTTTCCTCCTATAACATAGAAATAAGCGCTTTGAACCTTTTTTCGTGTCCGTCCGCTATTTTGTAAAGCTTTTCGGAAAGCTCTTTATCGGTCAGCACGCGGGAATAAAGCCTTGCCTTTTTGCAGGCGTTTTCTTCGAGCGCGAGAATTTCCTCTATAATCGCACATTCTTTTGAAGTAAGCATATTCGGCATAAATAAACTCCTTTAAGTTTTTACGGATTATGCCCGAACCCGCGCGTTTTAATACCCGAAACGAAAAAAGAACGGGGTAAAAGACGCGCTTTCTCTTTTTTATGTAAAAAATTTTCTCTAATTTCTCCCGTAGCGTTGACTATTCGCCGTTTAGATTGTATAATGTTTAGCGGTAGAATTTATTTAATCACTATCGGAGGATTTTATATAATGAAAAAATTGACTATCGACGGCAACACAGCCGCCAGCCACGTTGCCTATGCGTTCAGCGAGGTAGCGGCAATTTACCCGATAACCCCCTCCTCGCCTATGGCGGAGGTTGCGGACGAGTGGTCCGCTACGGGCAGAGTTAATATGTTTGGCGAAAAGCTTCGCCTTGCCGAAATGCAGTCCGAAGCGGGCGCGGCGGGCGCGGTTCACGGTTCTCTTACCGCAGGCGCGCTTACCACCACTTACACCGCAAGTCAGGGACTTCTCCTTATGATTCCGAATATGTATAAGATCGCGGGCGAACTTCTCCCTACCGTCTTTCACGTCAGCGCGCGCGCGCTTGCGGCGCACTCTCTTAACATCTTCGGCGACCATTCGGACGTTATGGCGTGCCGTCAGACGGGATTTGCAATGCTCGCTTCTAACTCCGTTCAGGAAGTTATGGACCTTGCGCTCGTAGCGCACCTTTCGACCTTAAAATCCAAAGTTCCGTTCCTGCACTTTTTCGACGGGTTCAGAACGAGCCACGAAGTCAGCAAAATAGACGTTATAGACTACGACGAAATGAAAGCTCTCGTCGACATGAACGATATAGCGGATTTCCGTTCCCGCGCGCTCAATTTCGAGCATCCCGTTCAGAAGGGTACGGCGCAGAACGCGGACACCTATTTCCAGAACAGAGAAACGGCTAATAAGTATTACAACGCTACCCCCGCTATCGTTCAGGAAATGATGGACAAGGTTTCCGCTTTGACCGGAAGATCCTATCACCTCTTCGATTACGTCGGCGCGGCGGACGCGGAAAACGTCGTAGTGCTTATGGGCAGCGGCGCGGACGCGGTTGAAGAAACGATTAACAAAATGAACAAAGAAGGACACAAAGTCGGTCTTCTGAAAGTCAGACTTTACAGACCTTTCGCAATAGACTCTTTCGTAGAAGCGCTTCCGAAAACGGTTAAGAAAATCGCCGTTCTCGACAGAACGAAAGAAGCGGGTTCTCTCGGCGAGCCTTTATACCTCGACGTATGCTCCGCTCTCCTCGAAAAGGGCATAACCGACGTCAAAGTCGTAGGCGGCAGATACGGTTTGGGTTCAAAAGAGTTCAACCCCTCTATGATATACGCGGTTTACAAAAACCTCGAACAAGCCGAGCCGAAGAATCATTTCACCGTTGGTATTCACGACGATCTTACCGGCACTTCGCTCGATTTTTCCGAACAATACAACGCCGCTCCCGAAGGAACGGTTTCCTGCAAGTTCTGGGGACTCGGTTCTGACGGAACGGTCGGTGCAAACAAGAACTCGATTAAAATCATCGGCGATCACACCGATATGTTCGTTCAGGGTTACTTCTTCTACGACTCCAAAAAGTCGGGCGGCATAACCGTATCGCACCTCCGCTTCGGCAAAACGCCCATTCAGTCGGCGTACCTTATCGACGCGGCGGATTTCGTTCAATGCTCAAACCCCTCGTACATCACTCGTTACGATATGACGGGCGACATTAAGGAAAACGGCACGTTCCTCTTTAATACTTCCGCAAAATCGGCGGCAGAACTCGAAGAAGTGCTTCCCGCGGCGGTTAAGCGCGACATCGCAAAAAAACATATCAATCTTTACGTTATAGACGCAATAGATATTGCGGCAAAACTCGGTCTTCGCGGCAGAACGAACACTATTTTGCAGTCCGCGTTCTTTAAGGTAGCAAACATTATTCCTTACGACCAAGCCGTTGAGTACATGAAGAAAATGGCGTATAAATCCTTTGCGAAGAAAGGCGACGCGGTCGTTCAGATGAACTACAACGCGATAGATTCGGCGGCGGCAAACCTTATCAAAATCGACGTTCCCGCTTCGTGGGAAAACGCTACGACGGGCGCGCCCATGGCGGACGTCGCGAACGACAAGTACTTTAAGGAAATCGTTCACCCGATACTTTCTCTTAAAGGCGACAATCTTCCCTCCTCCGCTTTCAACGCGGACGGCTCTGTTCCCACCGGTACTACTAAGTTCGAAAAGCGCGGCGTTGCCGTAAACGTTCCTATGTGGGACGCGTCAAAGTGTATTCAATGCAATCAATGCGCGTTCGTTTGTCCGCACGCTTGTATTCGCCCCGCGGTCGTGAAATCGGGAACGGAAAAACCCGCGAGCTTCGTCACCAAGGAAATGATAGGCAATAAGGGCTACGAATTCCGTATGCAGGTTTCCCCGCTCGACTGTATGGGCTGCGGCGTCTGCGCGGACATCTGCCCCGCAAAAGAAAAAGCGATTACCATGGTTCCCTTCCACACTATCGTGGAAGAAGAAAAGGTCAACTACGAGTTCTCCGAAAATCTTCCCGAACAGGACGTTTCCGCTTGCCCCGGCTGCAAACAAAGTACCGTCAAGGGTTCGCAGTTCAATAAACCGCTGTTCGAGTTCTCGGGCGCGTGCGCGGGTTGCGGCGAAACGCCTTACGTCAAGCTCGTAACGCAGCTCTTCGGCGACAGAATGATTGTTGCAAACGCAACTGGTTGTTCCTCCATTTACGGCGGTTCTTCCCCCACCTGCCCCTACACCAAGAATAAAGAAGGTCACGGCCCCGCGTGGGCAAACAGCCTTTTCGAGGACAACGCGGAATTCGGTTACGGCATTAACCTCGCTTACGGCGCGCGTCGCAATAAGATAGAAGAAGATATGCGCGCGGCGTACGATACGGTAAACGAAAAGACCAACGCGGCGTTTGCGGCGTGGCTCGACGGTAAAGACGACGCCGACAAGAGTAAAGCGGCGGCGGCTATGGTCAGAGAAGCTCTCGAAAACGAAACGGCGGAAGGTCTTGATTATATCAAAGCTAACCTCGACTGCCTCGTTAAACCTTCCGTATGGATATTCGGCGGCGACGGCTGGGCGTACGACATCGGCTACGGCGGACTCGACCACGTTCTCGCATCGGGCGCCAACGTGAACGTACTCGTTCTCGATACCGAAGTTTACTCCAATACCGGCGGACAGGCGAGCAAATCGACTCCTACCGGCTCGGTTGCGAAATTCGCGGCGGCAGGCAAGAGAACGAAGAAAAAAGACCTCGGCATGATGGCTATGAGCTACGGCTACGTTTACGTCGCTCAATGCTCGATGGGGTCTAATAAGCAACAACTTCTTAACGCAATGTTAGAAGCCGAAAAATACGACGGACCTTCGCTTATCATCTGCTATGCTCCGTGCATCAACCACGGTATCAATATGACCAAGTCGCAGGAAGAAGAAAAGAAGGCGGTCGATTGCGGCTACTGGCAGCTTTACAGATACAATCCCGCGCTCGAAGAGGAAGGAAAGAATCCTTTCACGTTAGACAGCAAAGAACCGACGGGCGATTACAGAGCGTTCCTGCTCGGCGAAACGAGATACGCTTCGCTTATGAAGGCTCGTCCCGAAACGGCGGAGAAGCTGTTTGAAAAGACGCAGGAAGACAGCAAGGAAAGGCTTGATACCTATAAACGCCTTGCAGGCAAAGAATAAGCCTTAAACGCATAGGAATCGCTTTTAGTAAGCAAATCGATATAGAATTTTATTTGATATAAAAGCCGAAAAAAGCGATTCAGAAACGATATTATTAAAAACCTTAAAACACACCCCGAGGCAAGTTTTGACAACCCCGCCTCGGGGTGTGTTTTATGTATAAGGCTAACGCTAAAAACGCCTCCCTCGACGAGGAAAAAACCGCCTTGGCGGCGGAAAAAGTTTTTGCGCACCGTAATTACTTAAATAACGAACTCTCCCTAAATCACCTGCGGTGACAGCTCCCTCTGGGAGGGAGCCTTTGCCTTTTCGTCGTTCTGCGCCGAGCTTCTTTGCCCCTGCCGCCGAAAAATCTCGTTTATGGTTCTTGCATAAGATAGTTATCTATTATTTTATCTATAAGCTCGTTTATGCCCGACTTT
>CAKQEE010000078.1 GCA_934230055.1 uncultured Clostridia bacterium | reverse complement strand
AGAACCTATAACGTAATGTTCATAGTAAAAAACAGAACGGTAAAGGTTTATTTCAAAGAAGAAAACGAGCCGATAGAAAACCTTGCGATATGCAGGGCGGAATACGGCGGCGTGGATACCTACGGATACGTTTCCGTGTTCGGCAGAAACGGCATAAGTTTTGAGCTTACCGAGCTTAAAATAACCAACATGGGACTTTAAAGCGGGGCTACTATGAAAAATTTTATAAGAACAATAAATAAATTTTTGATAGCCTCGGCAGTCCTTTTATTATCGGCGTGCCTTTTCTCGGCGATTTTCGCGGGGGCTTCGGGCGAGTTGAACGCGAAAAAGTTTTTTACCGCGTTTGCGGACGAGAGCGGTAAATTGGAAAAAACCGTTCTTAACGCGGAAACAATGAATAACGGTGACTTTACCTTTTACGGAAGCGTGAAAGCAGAGGGCGGCAGAGTTGCGTTTACGGGCGGGACTTCTGCGGAAACCAAAAAAGAAACCAAGTTTTTTAACGCGTTTTTAAACGGAGTTAAGGGCGAAACTTTGCGATTCGCGTTCGGCGAAAACTACGTTAAGGTAGACGCGGCGGCAAAAAAGATAACGCTTTACTCGGGCGGCGTTAAAACCGAAACGGAGCTTAACTCAAAAACCGATTTGTCCGAATATTTCCTTTATATAGAAGTGGAAAACGGCAGGTATACGGAAACCGTCGTGAACGACAAATACGTTTTAACTTACACCGCGGGCGGCGTGAAAGTGGGAATCGCCGGCGCGGGAGAAGCGGAATATAAAGCGTTCGACTTCGCCGCGGAAGGAGAAATAAAAGAATTCTCTTACGGCAAAATCGCGATAGACGCGACGGGCGGGGAGCTTTCTTTTAAGGAGTGCAAAATTTTCCCGATAGACACGGGATACGAAATTCCTACGCGCGACTACGACGAAAAGGACGACGAAATAATAAGGGAAGAAAAGCCCGAAAGACTTACCGAAAAGCAGAAGAAGCAAAAAACGCTGTTTATCGCGCTGGTTGCGGGCGGCGGAGCCGTTCTTGTTGCACTCTTTGCGGGGATTACCGTAACGATCGTTAAAAAGCGCGGTAAAAAAGGCGGTAAACGAGTATGAAAATAAAAAGATTAGCGGCGATTTTTGCCGCAGTTATCGCAAGCTTTTCCGTTTTTACCGCTTTCGGTTGCGGAAAAGAATATAAAAGGCAGCAGCTTTATTACGGTCTCGGCGAGGTTAGTGCGGAATTCGATCCGCTCGTGGAAAAGTGCGACACGAACGATTATCTTGCGGACGTATGCGGGGCTTTCGGCGTGAGCGCGTTCAGAATATGGATGACAAACGCTTCGCTTTTTATGCGGGAGCAAAACAGCGATAAAGTTTCTTTGAACCCGTTAAAAACGGCGGTAATTCACGATTTATGCGCAAAGCTGAAAGCGCAGGGCGTTACTAAAATAGTGGCTATGAGTACCACTTTTATATACCCATACGACTATTCGCAAACGACCAACAGCGCGATACCCGATCCCGAGGACGAAAGCGAATTTTACGTGCGGTTTTTGGAAATTGTAAAGAACTGCTACGCGCTTTTGGCGGAGGAGTTCGACGAGATAGACTATTTCGAGGCGATAAACGAACCCGACCTCGACGGACAGACGGTTCTCCACAAAAACGGCTACACCTTTAACGCTTCTTCGGACGTGAACGCAAACTTTTTGTATACTTACGAAGAAAGTGCGAGAATAGCCATGGATATTCAGTATTACGCTACGGAGGGCATAAAAAGCGTAAGCGAAAAAAAGAAAATGCTTTCGCCCGCGATGTGCGCATATACCGTCAGCCGCGACTATTTAAGCGAGTGCTACAAGGCGATAAAGTCCAAAACTCTTCCCACGGGCAGAGCTTATTCGGTAACCGATCCGGACAGCTATTTCGAGATACTCAACTGGCACCCGTATATTCTTAAAAACGGTGCGCGGGAAATGGACGATAGTTGGGTGGATTTCCAGCGCGAATTTTATGCGGTGGCAACCGAAAACGGACACGCAAACGTTCCCGTATGGTTTACGGAAATAGGTTTTTCCTATGCGGACGGTGGCGAGAACGTAGCGACGAAAAGAATGGAAAACTTTTTAAGGCTCGTAAAACAGTTAGACTTTGTGGAAACGATTTTCGTGTTCAGAATAACGGAGCTGTATTCAAACAAAATAAGCAGTTTTGAAGATCAGTTCGGGCTTTTAAAAAGCGTGTGCGACCCCGAAGTGACTGCGGAAAACGCGGTTAAGAAAACGGGAGAAATTTACTTTAAGGAAATAAACGGAAACGCAAGTATGGATAAACTCACCTCCGTAATTGCGAAGTACGTGGGAAAATTCAATTAAAATCGGGAGGAACAAGATGTTAAAGAAAAGGTATGAAACGCCGCAGATAGATACTTGGCGGCAAAAAGAAGACCTGCTTTTAATAAGCGGCGGCACTACTTGGTCCGAGGGCGGAGACTTCGGAGCGGACGATATTTTCGGAGGTGAATTCTGATGAGCGGCATCGTTAAAAAATTATCTGCCAGATTAAAAGCGATTATCGCCCTTTCCGCTTGCGCTTTTCTTGCGTTCTTTGCGGGAATTTCGGCAACGGGCGTAAAAGCTATCGCCGCCGACGAACTTACGATAGGCGACTACGCGGCAAGCTTCGTTATGGACGAGGGAGCTTCCGTAAGAGTGAGCGCGGAAAACGGAGGTATTCGTTTTACTTCCTATATTTCCGAAAAGGATTATAACGGGTTGAACACGAGGTTTGCAGGCTTTACGGTGGGAACGCTTATCGCGCCCAAAGACCTTATTGCGGGCAAGGGCGATTTCACCCTTGAAAATACCGAAATCACCGCGGGCAAAGATTATTTGAACGTTACAGGCGAATTCGTAAAAAGCACTTCCGCAGAAGGCGTTTATTGCTTTAACGCGGTTATATCCAACCTTAAAACCGCTAACTACGACAGAACCTTTATAGCGAGTTCTTATATAAAATTCGGCAACGATATAGTGTACGCCGCGGATTTTAACGAAGAAGGCAGATCCGCTTTCTACGTTGCTAGCGTTGCGGAAGCTTTGGGCGGCGCGAGCGGCGAACAGGTAGAGGGCTATCTCAACTCCGTTTCTTCTTACGAGGGCGAAACGCTCGTTGCGGAGAATTTGACCGTACGCGTGGGCGAAACCGTTAGTTTACCCGCTTATATAGAGGGAATAAACGGCGGCAGGGCGAGAAAAACCGAGGTTTACGCAAACGTTTCTTCCGCTTCCGAAAACGTAAGCGTTTCGGGTATGGAAATAACGGGCGTAAAGGCGGGAACGACGGAAATTACCGTTAAATACGGCGCATATACCGCGACCGCGAGCGTGACCGTTAAGGCGGCGAAAGTTTTGGCTAACGGTACTTTCCTTTCTTACGAGAACAGCGGCGCGGATTTCAATCTTAACGTTCCGAACGGCGAAGCTCCCAGAATTTTACAGCTTACCGACACGCAGATAGTAAATCCGAACAGCGCGGCGGCGGCAAGACTTTCGGACGACGAACGCGGCAAATATCGGGATTTGGAGCTGAACGTTTTCGCGCATATGGATAAGGTTGTGGAAGAAACGAAACCGCACTTTATAATTCTTACGGGCGACAATATCTACGGCGAATTCGACGAAGATTATTCTATGGTAGAAGCCCTTATCGCAAGGCTGGATTCTTACGGTATTTATTGGGGCTTTACCTACGGCAATCACGATAGGGAATCGCTCGTTTCGGAGCTTACCGCAAGGTACTCTTCTTCCGAATATTGCCTTTACGCAAACGCTTCGGAGGGCGCGGAACAGTATTACAGCATAGCGGTTTTGCAGGGCGGCGAGGTTATCCGCGCGCTTTACCTTATGGATACCAACTCCACCGCGAGCGCGGCGGCAAAGGACGACCTTGTGAAAGCTCCCGGAATGACGGCGGAGCAGGTCAACTGGTTTGCGAGAACTTCTGCGGAAATTATAGAAAAATCGGGTAACGCGAATTTGCCCGCTTCCATATTTACTCACATACCTTCTACGCAGGTTTACGAAGCGGCTAAAAAGTACGGCTATCCCGAAATTCCGGAATTTACCGCGAACGAGAACGGCGATTTCGGCTGTATTCATTACGAAGTGAAAGAAGATCCGTGGACGTTGAGGCGCGGCGAAAGATGGTTTGCGCTTGCAAAGTCCGCTAATACGGATACGATGTTCTTCGGACATCAGCACGAAAACAACGCTTCCATAACCTACGACGGGGTGCGCCTTACCTACGGGCTTAAAACCGGTACGTACGACAGCTACGAAAAGGGCGAGCTTGGCGGCACGCTTATGACTTTGAGTGGCGCGGAAGCAACGGTCAGACATATTTACAGCACGGACAGAGAAAAAGAAACTTTCGACTATTTCGTGAATGCTTCCGATACGACTATGTACGGCTCGCTTATGGACGCGGCGTCAACGGCGGAATTCGTGCTTTCGAGAACTACGGACGAAAACGAGCTTCCCGAAAACGGTACGGGCGCGGCGTTGAAGGCTGTAAGAACCTACGCGGGCGACGGTACGACGGGCGTATTCAATTTCGTAAGATTCATCACCTACAAGGCCCTGACTGCGGGTAAAAGCTATAAACTTTATTTCGACTTTAAGACGGATACGGCGGGCGTTTATACTCTTCAGCTTATGAGCGGAAACGACGTGTTTTCTTCGTCTACGGTAAACGCGGCGGTCGGAAGCACTCCCGTAAGAACGATATTCACGCCGAGCGTAAACGTCGATAATTTGCAGATACGGGTAACCAACGGCGCGACGACGAATAACTATACGATGATATTCGATAATCTTTCGGTGACCGAAATAAACGTACCCGACAGAGAAACCTTTGACGATATGTACATCGCGGGCGGTGCGGGTTACGGACTTAATATGAACGTGACAAACTATTCCGCAAATATAACGGTCGAGCTTACGGACAAGGCGGAGGAACTTCCCGAAGGCGGTTCCGGAAAGGCACTTAAATTCACCAACAGCGGCAAGGACAGCAGATACAATTTCGTTGCGATAACCACTAATAAGGCGGTTACCGCGGGAAGCAGGTATCTTATCTCGTTCGATATAAAAACGATAAGCGGAACGTATAATTCCATATTGCAGGTATATCAGAACGGAACGGCGATTAAAACCTTCTCGGGGCTTTCGCAGGGCAAGGTATCGCTTATTTACGAAGCGACCGCGGATTGCGCTAATATTCAGATTTACTTTACCGACGGTGCGACGGCGGCAGCGTACGCGGTAACCGTGGATAACGTTTACGTTGCGGAGCTTAAAACGACCGCGACGACTCCGTTCGATAAAGAAGATTACGAAAACGCGATAATAGCGGACAATACCGCGTTCGGTGTTATGGAAACGGTTGTGGCAAAAACCGCGGGCGTAAGCAGTACCGCAAGTCTTGCGAAGTTTTCAATGTATACGACGGAAGACGAGGCTTACAGACCTGCAAACAGCACGGGTAAATATTTAATGCTCGACGTAACCAACACCAAACACACTTATACTTGGATAAACTTTAATTTCGGCGCGGTGGAAGCGGGTAAAAAATATAATTTCTACCTCGACGCTAAAGAAACCGTGCTTTCGGGCGCAACGAAAAACGTTCATTTCGCACTCACCGCGAGTACCGATCCGAGAGTGTGTGATTCTTCGGTAAGAATAA
>CAKQEE010000077.1 GCA_934230055.1 uncultured Clostridia bacterium | reverse complement strand
AGAACCGCCTTGGCGGTGGAAGAAGAATATCGCGCGCCATAGTTATTTAGTTAAGGCGCTCTCCCCCGGCCGCCTTTGGCGACAGCTCCCTCCACGAGGGAGCCTGTATTTTTCTCGTCATTTCGAAAGTTTCCCGCGGAGCCGCACGCCCCCGAAGAATCTCTTTTAATCTCCTCATCCACCGCCGGCGCGGTCCCCCTTCTCCCACAGGAGAAGGCTTCCTTTTGTTACCTATTCGTCTTTTCCCCTTACCTTCCCTTAACGTTTACCGCGATTATGCCCGAAAGCCCACCTATTATCGCCGCAAAAACAAAGTCCGCAATAACGGCAAACGCACCGAACCCGCCGCGCCCGAACAGCGCGAACGCCGCGTATACGAGAGCCGCCCACAACAGCCCCGCAAGCGCGCCCTTAATCAAGCCCTTTTCCGACCGCAAAGAGAAAAAGCAACCTATAAATAAGGATATCGCCTTTATAAATTGATTTACCGCTTTAACGGCAAGAGAAGAAAGCGTCGCCGCCCTTAAAACGAGCGCGAATATCGCCACGAAAACGAACGTAAACAAAAAGGCTATCCCCGCCCCTTTAAGAATCTCCGCAAAAAAACCGCTTTTAATCCTTTCTTTCATAAAACGCACCCCCGAGCATAAAAAAATCCCTCGCATACGCTATTTAATAGATATGCAAGGGATTTTACGTTTATTCCGTTTTACTAAACCGTTTTGCCGCTTGATTACTCTTTATCGGCGGTTTTCTCCTCGGAAGCTTCCGCGGGAGCTTCTTCGGTTACGGGTTCGTCTTTGACTTCCGCCTTAACGTCGGCTTCGGCTTCCGCTTTCTTTACGTCCTCTTTTTTATTTTCCGCTTTGGTTTCGGTCTCTGCGGGGGCGTTTGCATAACCCTCCGCGGGAGCGGTCTGATAAATAGCCGCTTTGTCGAACTTAACGTAGGATTTAGCGTCGCCCGAACCGGTTTCGAGAACGAAGGTATTTTCCGCGTCGTTTATTTCGTGAACGAAGCCGCACACGCCGCCTATCGTCTTAACTCTGTCGCCTTTTTTAAGCTTGTTTACGCGTTCCTGCGCTTCCTTCTGCTTCTTTTTGCCGGAAATCGACTGCCAGATGAAAAGACCGACAACCGCAACCACCAGAAGAATGAGAAAGACGGTCATAATCGGGCTGCTCGTTTTGTTTCCTTCGGTCGTACCGGCAGAAGAGCCGGCGTCCGCCGCCGCAGCAAGTAAGTTAAATAACATATTCTACTCCTTTTTTCACGAATCTCTTCGTTGTTTTTCTCGTTTATTTAATATATTGTAAATTATTTTGCGAAATTAAGCAAGCGTTTTTAGGGCGAAAAAATTCTCTCTCCCTATTTCGGCAATTTTCGCGGAAAACCGCGCCGCAACCGCCGATTTTTTAATTCGACCGGCTACCCGCGTTTTATAGGCGGCAGCTCCCCACTCAAACCACGCGCCGCCCACGCTAAAATTTAGGGTACGCGTCGCCCGTGCGCTTATAAAAGTCTTCTGCGTATTCCGTGAAAGAACCTTCTAAAATAGCGTTCCTTATCTCTCTCATAAGTTTATTAAGATAGGTTATATTATGAAGGCTCAACATCATTCCTCCCATCATTTCGCCGACGTTTATAAGGTGACGGAGATACGCTTTCGTATAATTTTTGCACGCGTAACAATCGCACTCGGGGTCGAGCGCGGAAAAATCTTCTTTGTATATCCCGTTTCTCACGACTACCTTGCCGTTTGAAGTGAGCGCGGTGCCGTTTCTCCCCACGCGGGTTGCAAGAACGCAGTCGAACATATCTATTCCGCGCCGCACGCCCTCTATAAGGCAATCGGGACTCCCGACGCCCATAAGGTAGCGCGGAACGTTTGTAGGATAATATGGGTAAAGCTCGTCCATCATCTCGTACATAAGGGGCTTCGGTTCGCCGACGGAAAGACCGCCTACCGCAACGCCGTATTTCACGTAAGGCAAAACGGCTTTCGCGCTCTCTATACGCAAATCCTTGAACATATTACCCTGAATTATCGGAAACAACGCCTGTTCGGGATTTTTGTGATACGCGTAGCAACGATCGAGCCACTTCATAGTGCGGTCAAGAGCTTTTTTAGACTCTTCGTAATTCGCGCCGAAAGGCGAACATTGATCGAACGCCATTATAATATCCGCGCCGAGATTGTTTTCTATCTCCATAGCCTTTTCGGGCGAGAAAAAATGCAGTCTGCCGTCTACGTGAGAATTGAAATACACTCCTTCGTCTTTAATTTTGTTTAGCTTTGCAAGAGAAAAAACCTGAAACCCGCCGCTGTCGGTGAGTATAGGTCTGTCCCACGCCATAAATTTATGAAGCCCGCCCGCTTTTTTTACGGTTTCGTCTCCCGGGCGGACGTGCAAATGATATGTATTTGCAAGAATAATCTGCGTTTTTGCTTCTTTAAGGTCGCGAGGCATAACGCCTTTTACGGTAGCCTGCGTGCCTACGGGCATAAAGGTAGGCGTTTCTATATCGCCGTGCGGAGTATGAAGAACGCCCGCTCTCGCGCCCGTTCTGGCGTCTTGTTTAATCGTTTCGTAGTAAAATTTTTCCATAGTCTTTATTGAATAACGTATTATTTTATAAATATTATGCGCCGCTTATAATAAGAGCGTAGCGTCGCCGAAGGAAAAGAATCTATACCTCTCCTTTACAGCCGTCTCGTAAAGAGAAAGCATTTCTTCTCTGGAAGAAAACGCGGAAACCAACATCAACAGGGTTGACTTCGGCAAATGAAAATTCGTTATAAGCGCGTCTACGCACCTGAACTTATACGGCGGGTAAATAAAAATATCGGTATCGGCTTTTACGGGTTTAACGAATCCGTTTTCGTCCGCCGCCGATTCCAAGGTTCTCACGCAGGTCGTGCCGACGGCTATAACCCTTCTGCCCTCGCGTTTCGCGCGGTTTATTTTTTCAGCCGCGTCTTCTCCTATCTCGTAATACTCGGAGTGCATATGGTGTTCGGTCACCTCTTCCGCCTTTACGGGACGAAACGTGCCGAGCCCTACGTGCAAAAGCACGTCTGCGATTTCCACTCCCTTACCTTCCAGCTCCGCCAAAAGTCTTTCGGTAAAATGCAGACCCGCGGTCGGAGCGGCGGCGGAACCGTTTTCTTTGGCGTAAACGGTCTGATACCTCGTTCCGTCTTTCAGCTTTTCGGTGATATACGGCGGGAGAGGCATTTCCCCCACGCGAGAAATTATATCTTCAAAAACTCCGTCAAAGAAAAACCGCGCTTTTCTGCCGCCGATTTCTTCCACGTTTTCTAAAATCTCTGCCGAAAGCTCTTCGTTTATAACGAGCTTCGTACCCGTTTTCGCCTTTTTACCCGGTTTTACCAAGACCTCCCAGTCGGTAAGGTTGTAGCGTTTAAGAAGAAGAATTTCCACTTTGCCGCCGTGTTCGGTATACCCGAATAGCCTTGCGGGCAAAACTTTGGTGTTGTTTCTTACAAGCAAATCGCCCGCTTTAAGAAATTCCGGCAAGTCGTAAAAATGCCTGTGCAAAATTTCTTTGGTTTTTCTGTCGTACACGAGAAGCCTCGAAGAATCCCTCGGTTCTGCGGGCGTCTGCGCTATAAGCTCTTCCGGTAAATAATAGTCAAAATCACTCGTTTTCATTTTGTAAATCGAATAAAGAATATTGTTCCGCGCTTTTCGGCGGCTTTTTGCCTATGTGTTCGTAACCGCGCGAAAGCAGCACTCTGCCCCGCGGCGTTCTCGCTATAAACCCGAGTTGAAGAAGATACGGTTCGTAAACGTCTTCTATCGTTCCCGCGTCCTCGTTGATGGTCGCCGCTACGGTATCGAGTCCGCACGGTCCGCCGTTAAACTTTTCCGCCATGGAAGTTAAAAGCTTTATGTCTATCGCATCTAACCCGAGTTCGTCTATTTCCAGCATTTTAAGCGCGCCTTTCGCGTCCGAAAGAAGCACCGTTTCGTGTCCTTTAACCACGGCGTAATCCCGCACCCGCCTTAACAGTCTGTTGGCAATACGCGGCGTTCCGCGACTGCGCTTTGCAACCTCCTCCGCCGCCTCTTTTTCTATATCGGTGCCAAGCATTTTCGCCGCGCGTTCCACAATTTCGGTAAGCTCCGCGGGGGAATAAGTTTCTAATCTGCAAATTACGCCGAAGCGGTCTCTGAGCGGAGAAGAGAGCATACCCGCGCGCGTCGTCGCCCCGATAAGGGTGAACTTCGGCAGCGGCAGCTGCACGTTCTTTGCGGAAGGTCCTTTGCCGATTATAAAATCGAGCGTATAATCTTCCATTGCGGGATATAAAATCTCTTCTACGTTATGGTTAAGCCTGTGAATTTCGTCTATAAACAACACGTCGCGTTCGTTAAGGTTGGTAAGTATCGCCGCAAGGTCGCCCGCACGTTCTATCGCAGGTCCGCTCGTCACTTTAAGTTGCGTACCGAGTTCCGAAGCGATTATATGCGCAAGCGTGGTTTTGCCGAGTCCCGCAGGACCGTACAAAAGAACGTGGTCGAGCGCGTCGCTCCGAAGTTTTGCGGCGGCTATCGCAAGCGCGACGTTGTCTTTTACCTTTTCCTGCCCGACGTACCCTTCCATAGACTTCGGGCGGAGGACGTTTTCTACCTCCGTTTCCGTTTCCGAACGGGTACTCGTGACAAGTCTTTCTTCTTCCATATCAGCACCTATCTCATTCTTTTAAGGGCGTAAGCGATAAACTCTTTAACGGTTTTGCAACCGTCCGCACGCGCGCCTTTTAACGCGCCCGAAATTTCCGCTTTCGTAAACCCGAGTCCCGTCAGCGCGATAGTCGCCTCTTCCGCTTCCTCGTCTTTTTCGGCGGCGGTTTCGCCGTTTGCGGCGGCAAGGATTATTTCACCCGTGCTTTCGTCTACGTTTCCTATCTTTTCGCGAAGTTCCAGAACGATTCGTTCCGCCGTCTTTTTGCCGAGACCTTTTATTGCGGAAAGACCTTTCACGTCCGCGGCAATGATTTTTAAGGTAAGCTCTTTAAGACTCATTCCCGAAAGCACCGTTATACCGAGCTTCGGTCCTACGCCCGAAACGGAAATAAGCATTAAAAACATTTCCTTTTCCTCGGGAGAAGCAAAGCCGTAAAGGGAAATTCCGTCCTCTTTAACCGCCATATAGGTATAAACTTCCCCCTCGCCGCCGATCGTAAGGCGGGCGTAAGCCTCTGCCGAACAGGCAATTTCGTAACCTATTCCGTTATTTAATAAAAGCACCGCGCCGTCTTTTGCTTTCAGCACGCTACCTTTTATATAACCTATCATAAATAGCTCCTTTCTTATATTTTCCCTTCCCGCGGGAAGGAGGAAACAATCTTAAATCCTTATTCTCCGAGCAACCGCTATATACTGAACAGACTGCCGAGCTTGTTCGTCTGCGCGTGACAAAGTGCGACGGCAAGCGCGTCCGCCGCGTCGTCCGGCTTCGGAACGGCTTTAAGTCCCAAAAAGGTTTTAACCATTTGTTGTATCTGATTTTTATCCGCCCTGCCGTAGCCCGTCAAAGCCTGCTTTATCTGCAAAGGCGTGTATTCGTAAAGCCTGCCGCACTCTTTATTAGCAGTAAGAAGAAGCACGCCCCTTGCATGAGCAACCGCAATACCCGTTTTCACGTTTTTGGCAAAAAACAGCTCTTCCACGGCGATTTCTTCCGGTTTGAAGGTATCTATCACCTGCTTTATGCCCTTTTCCGACATACACAGTCTTACCGCAAGATTTTCCTCTTTCGGGGTGGAAATTATACCGTAATCCACCATTTCCGCTTTTTT
>CAKQEE010000076.1 GCA_934230055.1 uncultured Clostridia bacterium | reverse complement strand
GCGAGCATTGGCATAACGGTAAATGCGAATTTTTCATTGTGGTTTCGGGACGCGGGCTTATAGAAGAGCGTAAAATCGGCACGGACGAAGTTTTGCGCTATGAAGTGAGCGGCGAAAAAATCGAAGCGGTGCATATGCTCCCCGGCTACACGCATAACATAATCAATTTGAGCGATACGGAAGATTTGGTAACGCTTATGTGGGCGAACGAGCAATTCGATCCCGCTCACCCCGACACTTACTTTGAAAAGGTAGAGAAGTAAAGAATATGGAAATTACAACGGATTATACGAACGTAAAATTTAAAAACGACGGGAGATTAAAGCTCTTAATCATCGTCGGCACGCGCCCCGAAATTATTCGGCTTGCGGCGGTTATCAATAAATGCCGCAAATACTTCGATTGTATTTTGGCGCACACGGGGCAGAACTACGACTATAATTTAAACGGCGTGTTCTTTAAAGATTTAAAAATCGCCGATCCCGAAGTGTATATGAACGCGGTGGGGGACGATCTCGGCGCGACGGTGGGAAACATCATTAACTGTTCGTACAAGTTGATGAACGAGATAAAACCCGACGCATTGCTTATTTTGGGCGACACTAACTCCTGCCTTTCGGCGATTGCGGCAAAACGGTTGCATATTCCCATTTTTCATATGGAAGCGGGGAATCGGTGCAAAGACGAGTGCCTGCCCGAAGAAACGAATCGCCGTATCGTGGACATTATTTCGGACGTGAATATGGCGTATTCCGAACACGCGCGGAGATATCTTGCCGATTGCGGACTCCCGAAAGAACGCACTTACGTTACTGGTAGCCCCATGGCGGAAGTTCTGCACGAGAATCTGGCGGAAATCGAGAAATCGGACATTTTAACTCGACTTAATTTGCAGTCGAAAAAGTATATTTTGCTTTCGGCGCACCGCGAAGAAAATATCGACACGGAAAAGAATTTTTTATCGCTGTTTACGGCGATAAACAAACTCGCCGAAAAGTACGATATGCCGATTTTGTATTCGTGCCACCCGAGATCGAAAAAAAGGTTGGAACAGAGCGGATTTGCGTTAGATAAACGCGTGATACGACACGAGCCGCTCGGATTTCACGATTACAATAAGTTGCAGATGAACGCATTTGCGGTGGTATCGGATAGCGGCACGTTGCCGGAGGAAAGCAGTTTCTTTACGAGTATCGGAAAGCCGTTCCCCGCGGTTTGTATAAGGACGTCCACAGAGCGCCCCGAAGCACTCGATAAAGCGTGCTTTATTTTGGCGGGGATAGACGAAAAATCGCTTTTGCAAGCGGTGACGACTGCAATCGATATGAACGAAAACGGCGACTACGGCATACCCGTACCCGATTATATCGAAGAAAACGTTTCCACGAAAGTGGTGAAGATAATTCAGTCTTACACGGGCGTGGTAGATAAAATGGTGTGGCGCAAATTTTAAGGGCGAACGAAAATTTTAGCGAGTTTTAACAAAGTGTTTTAGCGGTGAAAGGAACTATGAACGACGTTGTGCAAACGATGATGAACTGCATAAAATATGAAATCCACGGGCAGAAAGAGCGGGAAAACGTCGTTCTGCCCGAAGTTTCCGCGCGGTTTTTATCGGAATTGTATAAGCTTTCCAAGGCGCACGACGTGGCGCATTTAGTCGGCGACGCTTTAAATAAGTGCGGCGCGTTTAATAATTTACCCGATACGATAGAGGAAAACGAGCGCGCGACGATATTCAAAATCAAGGCGAAGTTCGACGAGCAGGTTTTCACCGCGGTGTATCGCTATGAAAATATAAATTACGAATTAGGACAAATAAAACAAGCTTTTAACGAGGAGAAAATTTCGTTTATACCGCTTAAAGGTTCGGTCATTCGCAAGTTTTATCCCGAACCGTGGATGCGCACAAGTTGCGATATAGATATTTTAGTAAAAGAAGAAGATTTAGACAAAGCCGTGAAGGCTTTGACGGAGAAAAAGGGCTTTAAGCAGGAGGGAAAAAGGAACTTTCACGATATTTCGCTGTATTCGCCTGCGGGAATTCACCTCGAACTGCATTTTAATATCAAAGAAACGTTAGAAAAGTTAGATGCTGTGCTTGAAACCGCTTGGGAACACGCGGCAAAAAAAGAGAACTGCGAAAACGAGTACGAGTATAAGTTTTCCGCAGAGTTTTTTCTTTTTCATTTATACGCACACGCTTCATATCATTTTATCGGCGGCGGGTGCGGAGTTCGTCCGTTCATAGATTTTTACCTTTTGAAACGAAATCTGATTTTCGATAACGAAAAATTAGAGGCTTTGCTCGATAGCGCGGGCATAAAAGTTTTTGCGAAAAAAGTTGAAGAACTTTCCGAGGTCTGGTTCGGCGAGCGCACGCACGATGAAATCACGAAGGAAGCGGAAGAATTCGTGCTGTCGGGCGGCGTGTACGGAAACGGCTTTAATCATGCGGCGGTAAAACAGGCGGAAAAGGGAAAGTCCGCGCACCTGCGTTCTCGCATATGGTTGCCTTATAAAAATCTTATAGTGCTTTATCCGAGTCTGAAAGGAAAAAGAATTTTGCAACCCCTGTACGAAATTCGCAGGTGGTTTAAGCTTTTCAAAAAATCCACCTTTCAAAGGAGCGTAAAAGAGCTTAAAACCAACGCTTCTATGAAGCAGGAAGAGGTTAGCAAGGCGCAGAAGCTTTTAAGCGATTTAGAGCTTTTATAAAGTATTTACGACGTGCGCTACGTTTCGGTTGTCGTTTGCTTTGCTGCATTTTTGATAAACGACATATATTGTTTTATAGGCTGGCGGAGAATAAAAGCTCGTCAGCAGAGCGACCTTGAATAATGCGTGTTGCAGTAGTAAGAGAGCGGGCGGCAGTCGGAAGCCGATGAAAGGCGGTATAAGACGGGGAGAATGAGGCAAGGCGGAAGTAGATTAAAGGCGAGCGGGCGTTTTATATTTTATATTAAAACAAAAAAGCCCGAACCGTTCGCCGAGCGTTCGATTCAGGCTTGTTTTGGCGGAAAAGATGGGATTCGAACCCATGTGCCCGAAACCGGACAACCGCATTTCGAGTGCGGCTCGTTATGACCACTTCGATACTTTTCCGTCAGTCACTCGTATATTATACACGAACCGCCCGATAATTGCAAATAAAATCGGGCGGCAAATTTTTTTTATTGACTTTTTTTTGCCTCGGTAGTATAATACAAGTAAAAATGCGTAAGCGCGAAGCGTTTACAGGCATTTTTACGCAGTGTTTCAACTGAACCGGCGATTTTGCTTGCTGCAAAAAACGTCGGTCGCCGCCGAACGGAGTAGCAACCATTGATTACTGCGGGGTACGGAAGGGTAAATTGCCGTGATGGGCGGCTCTGCGATGCGGCGTGGCAACTCGGTGGCGCGGCGTGGTAGCTCGGTGGTGCGCCCGAATAGCTTTTTTAAGAGGATAAACCGAAGAGGAGATTATATGTATAACAAGCCTTTGTTTCACATTTTTAACAGGGGAGTATACCTTTACGGAATATGTATAGCGGTGGGCATAGTCTTGTGCTTGCTCGTTTTTTACACGTATACGAAGCGCAAAAAAATGCCCGCGGAAGTACAGGATTTCACCTTTATCGTTGCGATAATAGCTATAGCGTTGGGTTTTTTGTTCGCAAAAGTATATCAGGCGATTTACGACTGGATAGAAACGGGCTTTAAGACCTTTGATTTTTACGGCGCGGGAATAACCTTTATGGGCGGCGTAATCGGCGGCGCGGCAACATTCTTGCTCGTTTACTTTTTGGGCGGCAAGCTGATGTTTAAGGGCGCGAAAGCGAATTTGCACGTTAAAGAGTTTAACAAAACCTTTTTGTGCGCGCCGTGTTGCATAACGATAGCGCACGCGTTCGGCAGAATAGGTTGTCTTATGGCGGGTTGCTGCAGAGGTGCGTATCTCGGCTCAACGTACGTATTCGGCGGCATTTATATGGAACCTTACGGCGCGGCGAACGGGTATTACGTTCCTACCCAACTTTACGAAGCTTTGTTTTTGTTCGCACTGTTCGGGGTGCTTTCTTTACTGTATTTTAAGGGAAGCAATATTACCATGTCGATATACCTTATCGCTTACGGCGCGTGGAGAATGTTTATAGAATTTTTCCGCGCGGACGACAGGGGAGCGGTCGTTTTGGGATTGTATCCCTCGCAATGGCAGTCCGTGGTATTTATCGCCGTGGGAATAGCGATATTAGTAATTTACGCAATACGAAAAAAGCCGTTCATGCGCCCTTCTAAACCGAATAAAAAAGAAAATGCGGAAAGCGTATCGGCGGTTGAAGCGGAAGCCGTCAGCGAAACCGAAACTGCGGTCGATACGAAAAAGACGGCGTATACGTCAAAAGAAGAGGTTGCCGATACGGCTGCGAATTTCGATGATAAAAAGAATAATTAAATGGTAATAACGGAAAGGTTTTCTTTTGCCGTAGAAACAGCCGAGCGACGAAATTCGCTCGGCTGTGGCTTTTTATATAAAATTTTATTCTCATTCATTTCGATATTCGCTTACTATTTCGGGGCGAATCGGCGGAAAATAAGATTTTTTACAGAAGCGGGAAGCCTTAAAAATAAAGGAATATTGAGGGATTTTTATGGCTTTTACTGCCCGATTTTTGCGGAAAAACGTAAAAACTCGTGTTAAAAAAGGGTAAAAATTACGGTAAAAAATGCAGAAAAAGCGGCAAAAATCATATGATTTTTACCGCTTTGGCGGAGAAAGGGAAAAGCGAAAGGATATTTTAAGGATACTTTACGACGCATAAGTAAGCAGCCTGCGTAATCAAATAGCGGCAGATAATTACAGCGTTCGTAGCAAAGTTTGTAAATTAGGAAAAGGGGAACCATCCTCATTTTCGCGCGGTATTGTTCCTTCAACGACTTTCCCTCTCGAAGAAGCGTATACGTCGGTGCGGATTTTGACAGAAGAAACGGGGGAGCCGTTTATAAGTTTTATAAGGTAGCCCTCGCTTTTATAGCCCTCTTTGCTGTAGCTTAAAACTTTTCTTTCGCCGAAAAACAGGTCGGGAAATTCGCCTTTTTCGTCGTGTACTATTTCCTCGTCGGGGGCAGCGATTTTTTCGATAACAACACTTTTCCTGACAAATTTTGCTTCGAGGGGTTCGCCGAAAACGGAAATTCTGATTTGTGAATCGGTTGTTTCCGCAAAAATTATTATGGGGTTATCAGTGTTATTCACGAATTTCAGGTCTGCGGAACCGGAATTAACCATAGCGTCGAACGAAGGCGCAATATACGAAACGGGCAGACTGTGCGGGTGATACTCCGTAATAGTCAGCCCCGATAAAAGAGCGGCGTTATAAAGCGTTGTGGAAACTTGGCAAACGCCGCCTCCGACGCCCTCTACAAATTTTCCCGACACAATTATTTTGGCTTTTTTATAGCCGCGAGCTTCCGTTCTTGCTCCCACGCGCTTATTGAACGAAAATTCACCGCCGACGTCTATAAAGGTTTTGTCCAAAGCTTTTGCCGCCACCGCAATGTTGTTTTTTCGTTCCGCGGAAGAAGTAGAAAAAGAGGTATAAAATTCGGCACGCTTAACGATTTTTTGCGGACGAAGGTTATAAAAGGGCATTTGAGCGAATACCGTGGTTGCTCCGCGCGGCTCGTTGAGACTATTAAAGCCGCACAAACCCGATGCGCCGAACGTTAAAGCGCAAAACAGTACCGCAAAAACAAGGATTATTAAAGTATTTTGCTTGATTGATTTTATGGTTCGCCCGCCGACTCTGCGAGCGTGATGATTTTTGTTCATTTTTTGTATTATAAGTATGGGCGTAATCGCCGAAATCAT
>CAKQEE010000075.1 GCA_934230055.1 uncultured Clostridia bacterium | reverse complement strand
ACAGATGACGGAGATTTACCGTTTTAAAATTTAAGTAAAGGAGAAAATTCCAACCATGGAAAGAAACGATAGAGAATTCAAGGGCGGACACCCTGCAAGAAGACCTAACCGCAAAAAGGTTTGCGCTTTCTGTGCCGAAAAGGCAGAATACATTGATTACAAAGATGTTGCAAAACTCAGAAAGTACGTTACTGAAAGAGGCAAGATTGTGCCAAGAAGAGTAACAGGTACATGTGCTTATCACCAGAGACATTTGACAACAGCTATCAAGAGAGCAAGATATGTTGCTTTGCTCCCTTACACAAACAACTAATATAGTTAGATGTTCAAAAAGGCGGATTTTTCCGCCTTTTTATTTTATCAGGAAAGGTGAAATATATGGCGAGGTTTTATCCTCTTTTCAGCTCAAGCAAGGGCAATTCTTCATTTATAGGAACTGACTCCGCAGGAATTTTAATAGATGCAGGGGTTTCTTTCAAAAGACTTTCAAAATGTTCGTCGTACTGACTTTCGTTCACGGCGGAAGTTTTGGGAAGAATTTTGTTCTTCGTAACGTAGTCGATTATCTCGCGGGAAGTTATTTCCCCGTCAAGCCCCGCCTTGTCGCCGAGAAGAACGGTGAACGGTACGGTTTTTATCTCGTATTCTTCTAAAAGCTCTTTGGTAAGGTCTACGGTAGATTCAGCCGAAATTGCAATCTTCATATCATATCTCCAAGCGATAACTTTTTTTCGATTTTTGCAAAAAGGCAACCGTACGAACGTTCGGGGTTTTAGTCGCGGTTTCCGTGTGCCGAAACAAACGCCCGCCGCTTTTTTACGATAATCGCCTTTTTACGCTAATATTTTATAAAACTTATCGCAAACTATCAACCTACTTTACGCGCACGCGTTTCTACTGTTGTTTTTCTTGCGGTAGAACAAAAATTTTCTTGTCTACCAACGGTAGAATTTCAATGATTTTAAGGCGAAATTTGGTACAAAATGAACGAAAACGATAAGAACGTCAATATTTAAAAGACTCCGAAAAATATGGTTTTTTCCTTTGTTTCGGATATTTTAACAAAAAACGCGGTCATATATTTTAAGAGTTTTTTACTCCGCCGTCGTTTATAAATGCTACGCCTACGCTGTGTTCCCCTAAATAAGAAGATATCGTTGCGCCCGTGCGCGATACGAGAACTTCGCGAAAGCCGCGTTCCTCAAGCGCTTTTACCGTCTTTGAAATAGTTTCTTCGTCGGCGGAAGTATACGCGACGAACGCGCGCGAAAGATCGGGCGTGTCGTACTCTTCAAGAACGTCCGCAACGTATTTTTCGGTAACGCGGTTATAAGCCCCGCGATATTTTTTACCCGCTATCATCTTGCCGTTCTCGCACAAAATCTGCGGGTGAATTTTAAGGATATTCGCGCCGAGAAAGGCAAGAACGGAACATCTGCCGCCTTTGTAGAGATAATCCACCCTTTCTAATTCGCAGCTCGCGTGGACGAAAGGAATACGCGCGGAACATTTTTCAAAAATTTCTTCGGGGGAAAAACCGCTTTCGGCAAGTTCTCTGCCGTAAATCGCAAGCAATGCTATACCCGCGGATAAATTAAGAGAATCTATCACGAAAACGCCCTTTCTTTTTGCTGCGGCGGATTTTGCGTTGCCGCACGCGGAGCTTAGTCCCGAAGATAGCGAAAAATGCACTACGGCGTCGTAACTTTTCAGCAGATTATCGAAATGTTCGCCGAACTCCGCCTCGTTTATTGCAGAAGTTTTGGGAAGAGTTTTGCTTTTTTCCACAAACTCGAAAAGTTCTTCGTTGCTCACGTCGCCGTCTTTTATCGTTCTTTCGCCCATCGTAACGGTAAACGGTACGGTTTTTATTTCGTATTTCCTTTTAAGTTCCTCCGTCAAATCTATCGCGGAATCCGCGGAAATTGCGATTTTCATATTCGTCTCCTTTTATGTCTTTAATCAATAAGCCGCTTCGCCGAAAAAACGTACGATTATACGGACGAGTCCGGCAAGGCAGTCTTTAATACGATAATAAAATATTTACCACGAAAAGGTCAAGCTACATCATACAAAAAACGCACTACCCTTTCCGTCAGACACGCTACTTTATAATTTTTTTCTGCCCCTGACGCAAAAATCTCTCTAAAATGCGTTTTTTCTCGGTAGAATTGCAAGATTTATGTTCTACTCACGGTAGAATTAAGCGATTTTAAACCGAAAAAGGTTGATTTATCAGGCAAAATATGATAAAATCGAATTATGGATATAAAAGAAAATTTTGCCGCCAATCTCTCGCGGTACAGAAAGGCGATGGGGATAACGCAGGCGGAGCTTGCCGAAAAAATCAATTATTCGGACAAAGCGGTATCTAAATGGGAGCGCGGAGAATCTCTTCCGGACCTCGTCGTGGTAAAAACCATTGCCGACCTTTTCGGCGTTTCGCTAGACGCGCTCGTTGCCGAACCTACGCCCGAAAAGCCTAAAATTTCGGTATTCACTAATAAAAGGCGTTCTATTTTATACCTTATCGCAATGGGCGCAATATGGCTTATAGCGATTTTGATTTACGTGTTTTTAGATATGATACCCTCCGTATCTCACGAATGGCCCACGTGGCTTGCGCTGATTTACGCGCTCCCCGTTTCTTCCGTGGTGATATTTATTTTCGCTTCGGTATGGAAAAACAAGGTGCTTAACACTATTTTCTCTTCTTTATTCGTGTGGACGACTTTGCTTTCGGTGTTTTTATCCTGCATAATGATGCTTGCTCCTCCGCCCCCGCCATCGCTTTGGGAAATCTTTTTGATAGGTATCCCCTTGCAGGCTCTCATCATCTTTTTCTTCTTCTATAAAAAGGTTAATCTGTCGGATAAAAAGCACAATCGATAAACAATTTCAGAGAAATATTAAAGCGATTAAATTATTACGAAAACAAAAAAGCCCGCGGACCTTTCTTTGCATAAGCGCGTAAAGGTCTGCGGCTTAATTTATTTGCGAAAGCATAAAATCATAAGCGGGTATCAAGCAGGCTTAAAAACGGGAAATCATCAACCTGCTTTTACAAAGCCACGAAAAAATTCAGCCGCCTATTTTAAGCGATTTTTCCTTTCGATACCGTTCGACGGCTTGCAAATATCGCTCCGAAACGGACATCACGTACCTTTGCCCTTCTTCGTACGGAAGCTCTTTAAGAAGCTCTCTGTCGGTAAGTCTGCCTATCGCGTCGGAAACCTCGCCCTCCTCGTCTAAAAGTTTTTTCACCCTGCGGTAAAAGTCTTCTCGCGATTCGTTCGTGCTTTTAATGTTTTCCGAAACCCTGCTCGCGCAATATTCTTTCACTTTGGAGACGGAAACTCCCGATTTTTCCGCCTGCTCCATCTTTTCTTCGAGATCTTTTTTATAGTTTTGCCAAAACCCGTGCTTTAAGCGCATTTTGGCTTCTCTTGCATAATCTCTCAACGTTTTAACTTCTTCCATAATTATCTCCCCGTAAGCGTTTTAGTGTGCGATAAGCTTATCACTTTTTGTAGAAAATGTAAATAGCTTCGACAAACTTCGTATTCTTTCGCGCGCAAAATTTAACATAATTTTTAACGGAAATTTTCTTTCCCCCGATATGAGCGACGATCGCCGAGAAGCAAGCGAACCGCGCGCAGGAAAGCCGCTTATTGAGTGTGAAAAAAACGTTACACGACAAACGAAAAACCCGCATAAAGGACGCCCGCGGGAAAAGCAAAAAGCGAAAATCGAACGAATAAAACTTTCCGCAAAAAAAGAAAAACCCACCGAACAAAATCGGTAGGTAAATTCTTTACGTTTAAGATTAGCCTTTAATGCTTCTCTTTCTCGCCGCTTCGGATTTTTTCTTTCTCTTTACGGAAGGACTTTCGTAGAATTCTTTTTTACGGAGATCGCCTATGATTCCGTCTCTGGAACATTTTCTCTTAAAACGTCTTAACGCGCTGTCGAGATTTTCGTTCTCGCCTACTCTTACGGTACTCATTCAAATTCACCTTCCTTTGCCCCGCGGCAGTTTTTCAAAGCCTATTCAGTATACAATAGCCGCCTGAAAATGTCAACGATTTTAGGGCGGCTGAACGTATTTTTATTAAATTTTCGCCTTAATTTTATAATTCCGTTCGTTTTAATTCGCGCACGTGCCTTTTTCGCGACCTTCTTCATCGTCTTCGTCGTCGTCTTCGTCGTCCGCGTCTAAACTCGCGGCAAGAGCTATATCGATTTCGTCTGCGTTGCAACCGGTGTCCCTGTTCTTAAAGAACGTATAATACACGGCGATTGAAAGCGCAAGCAAACCGTAAGCGGTAAGAACCACGCCGAGTCCGTTCGCATTAAAACCTTCGCTCGTAAAAAGCAATTCCTTCACGCCGAATATTTCCACCACGAGTATAAGCAGCGGCGTAACGTATTTAACCATAATCGCAAAAACTTTACCGAACGCGCCGAGTTTTAAGCCGTCCGCTTCGAGAGTGTCATAAGTTTTCATCGGGTTTGCGGTAAACTTTTTATCCACGAGCCAGCCGAGCGCGATACAAGAACCGAGCGCGCACACGGGCATAAGCACGGTGTTCGTAACCGTATCGAAAAAGTCAAGCCAGTTCATTCCGCAAATCAGCATTTTCTCCTCGCCCGTTATAGCGTACCCCAAAGATATGCTTATCGGCACGGAAATAGCAAAACAAATCGCGGAAACGATTAAGATAGCTCTTTTTCTATGCACCCTGAACTTCTGAATAACGAACTGCGTCACCACCTCTAAAAGAGATATAACGGAAGTGAGCGCGGCAATAACCACCATTCCGAAAAAGAAGAACGAAACGATTTTGCCAAGCGTTCCGAGATGGTCGAACACGAGCGGCAAACTTTGGAACATAAGCACTATTCCGCTTATCTTCAAATCGTCGCCGTATACGGCTTTATAATGGTATATTGCGGGGAAAATAGCAAGTCCCGCAAGCAACGCGACGAGCGTGTCGAACACGCAAATCATAAGAACCGACTGTCCGACCTTGATTTTTTTGCCCGCATACGAACCGTAAGAAACCATTATGCCCATTCCGAGAGAAAGCGAGAAAAACGCCTGACTCATTGCCGCAAGTATTCCGTTAAAACCGAGCGCGCCGAAATCGGGATTGAGATAATAGTTTAGCCCGTCCGAAACGCCTTCTCCCAAACAAAGACAATAAACTACTATCGCGACGAGGATAATAAAGAGTGCCGGCATAAGCACTTTGCTGGCTTTTTCTATACCGCCTTTAACGCCCGCCATAACTACTACGAGCGAAAGCATTAAAAATATAGCGGTATATAAAATAACTTCTCCGATATTCCCTGCAAACGAACCGAGTATTTCTGAATTCTTTTCAAAAGAGTTAAGCGTGAATTTAACGGTATACCCGCCGAGAATGGCATAATAACAAATTATCAGAAGCGGAATTATAATTGCAAACAATCCCAGCCAACCGAGATTTTTGTTTGCCTTTTTATATGCGGAAACGGGGTTTGCCTGCGCGCGTTTACCGAGGTAAATTTCCGCAATCATAACGATTGAACCTATCACGATAACGCTCAAAATATAAACGAACACGAACGCCGCGCCGCCGTTCGCACTCGTTTTATAAGGGAAACTCCAAAGGTTGCCGAGTCCTACCGCAGAGCCTGCCGCGGCAAGAATAAAGCCTATGCCGCTTGCAAAGCCGTTATGTTTTTTCTTTATACTCTCCATTTTTTCTTATTCCTTTTTTTGAATAAAATATGAATATATTTTATCATAAAGAAAAGCAAATGTCAATCTCTGCCGTATAAGCAAAAGTTTTCCCGTGTATTACTT
>CAKQEE010000074.1 GCA_934230055.1 uncultured Clostridia bacterium | reverse complement strand
CCTATGGTGCCGCCCGTTTCCACGATTATAACGTCCGCCTTGGTTTTATCCGCAAGCCTGTATACGTAGTCTTTAATTTCGTTGGTGACGTGCGGAATAATCTGCACGGTAGAACCGAGGTACTCTCCGCGGCGTTCCTTGTTAAGAACGTTCCAGAAAACCTTTCCCGTGGTGAGGTTTGAAAACTTGTTCAAGTCCTCGTCTATAAAACGCTCGTAATGTCCAAGGTCGAGGTCGGTTTCCGCGCCGTCCTCCGTAACGAAAACCTCGCCGTGCTGATACGGGCTCATCGTGCCGGGGTCTACGTTTATGTACGGATCGAGCTTTTGCGCCGCCACTTTAAGCCCGCGCGCTTTTAAAAGTCTGCCGAGAGAAGCCGCGGTGATGCCCTTGCCGAGACCCGATACAACGCCGCCGGTTACGAAAATAAATTTTTGCATATATGTTTTTCCTTTAAGTTTTTTACCCTTTTTATCACTCGCTGTAAGTTTTTATTACGTCCGCGGCAACGAGAACCCGCTTTACGCACCTGTCCATAGCCTGTTTTTCTATATACTTGTGCGCTTCTTCCTCTGTAAGCGAAAGCTTTTGCATAAGCATAAGTTTCGCCCTGCCGACGAGCTTTATTTCTTCCATTTTGCTTTTAAGATTTTCCGTTTTTTTCGCAAACCCTTTAAGCCTGCAAGAGGTTGCCGCCGCAAGGCGTACCCCGCTTAAAAAAGCCTGTGCGGAAAGCGGCTTTTGCAAGCAATGCACCCCCGCTTTTTCCATAGCGAAAGAAATTCCGTCCCACGCGGCGGATTTTACGAGCAGAACTACGCCCGCAAAGGAATCTTTTACGATTTCCTCCGCCAGCTCGTCTCCGTATTCGTCTTTAAGAGGGCTGTTTATAACTATAACGTCTCTGTCGTCCTCGGCAAGAAGCCTTCGCGCTTCCGCGCCGCTCCCCGCGAACTCTGCGGAAAACTCCTTGGAAAGCGCGCCGCGAAAAAATACTTCGCCCTTATCCGCCGACGAAACGATAAGCACCCGCTCCTCGCTTCTTTCTCTATCCATAAAATCAGGTGAACGAACGGAAAATCTTTTCCGGAACGTACTTTTTAATAAAATCTCCGTTTTTCGCCGCCGCTATCGCAAGGTAAAGATTGTCTGGCAACGTTTTAATCCCCTTAACGCTCTCGAACGCGTTGGCTTCGTATTCCGCGGGCAAAACCTCTTTGCCGATAACCCCTTCCGTTCCCGCAAACAAAATAAGCGCGAAAGCAAGGTAAAGATTAGCGGAAGGATCGGGAGAGCGCAACTCCATTCTCGCGCCGTCGCCGTTCTCGGCGGGGATTCTTATAAGCGCGGAACGGTTCTCTTTTGCCCAGCAAACGGCTTTCGGGGCTTTATATTCACCGAGCCTTGCATAAGACTCTTCCGTCGGGTTCAAAAAGCAGGTCATTTGCTCTATTCTGTTCAAAATTCCCGCCATAAAGCTATTGAATCTATTCTCGTCCGCATCGAGCAGAGAGACGTTTATATGCAAGCCGTTCCCGCTTTTGCCCGCAACGGGCTTCGGCGAAAAAGAAGCGTAAAAACCGTTTTTATAAGCTATCGTTTCCGCAGCGTTCTTAAACGTTACCGCGTGATCCGCCGCGCTTAAAGCATCGGCATACTTAAAATCTATTTCGTTCTGCCCCGGACCTTCCTCGTGATGAGAAGCCTCCGGAAAAAGCCCCATTTCCTCTATGGTAAGGCAAATTTCGCGCCGAACGTTTTCTCCTTTATCGGCGGGCGCAACGTCCATATACCCCGCCTCGTCCGCGGGTTCTTCCGTTTTGTTGCCGTTCTCGTCCGTTTTGAAAAGATAAAACTCGAATTCCGTGCCGAAGCGCGCCTTAACGCCGTTCTCCGCAGCAAAAGCTATCGCTTTTTTCAGCAGCCCCCTGCAATCGAGTTCGTACGGGGTGCCGTTCGGGTAGCGTATATCGCAAAAAAGCCTCACGACTCTCCCTCGGGAAGGTCTCCACGGAAGCACGGCAAGCGTGTCCGGATCGGGAAAGAGGAACATATCCGATTTTTCCACACCCTCGAATCCGCGAACGGCGGAAGCGTCGAAAGATATGCCGTGCGTAAAGGCCCTTTCCAGCTCCGAAGGCATTACGGAAAGGTTTTTTATCTTTCCGTGCGCGTCGCAAAAAGCGAGACGTATGAATTTTACGTCCTCTTCCTTAACGTAGTCTAACACCTCTTTTACGGTATAGCCCATGTTTTTCTCCTTTTCAGTTCTGAACGTACAACGTTTTATAAGGGTTTGCGGAGTTCGGCGTAAGCACGTAAAAATCGGAAGAAAGTATTTCTTCCTCGTTTTTTCCGAAATACACGCAAAATTCCGCCACGTATTTTTCTATTTCTTTTTTATCCGCTTCGGTCGCCTTTGCGGCATTTACCTGCGGAGGAAGGTCTTTCGGCAAATTCTTCGTGCGGAGATAAATTTTGCCGCCGTGCATACCCGTTCCGCAAAAATATCCCGTTATCTTTTCTTCACCGTAAAGCCCTAAAACTATTATATATCCGCCCGCCTGATACTCGCCGAGAAAGCTCCCCGTTCTTCCTCCCACGACTATTACGGGAGTTTTTTCCATATAAGCCTTCATATGAATACCCACGCGGTACCCGACGTTTTTCTCTATAAAAATACTGCCGCCGCGCATTGCGTAACCCGCCGCGTCCTGCGCGGAGCCGTGTACGATAACGGTGCCTTCGTTCATCGTGTCGCCCAAAGCGTCTTGCGCGGAGCCGAAAATTTCTACTCTTCCGCCGTTAAGATACGCCGCGGCGGCGTTGCCCGCCGTTCCCTTTATTTTAACGTTTTTGCCGCTCGTTCCGTCCGCCAAAAAACGCTGTCCCAAGCAGTTTTCTATCTCTACTTCGGAATTATCTTTGATAATGCGGTTTAATTCCGCGTAATCTTTATTTCTTGCGTCGACAATCATAATTATATCACAAGCCTTTCCGTTTTTAAACGATTTTTAAAATAATAGTTATTTATATTCAGAAAAATTTTGAGTTATATTTTATAACTATAAATGGGTTTACGCCGCCTTGCCGAAGCTTTCTCTTTTCGTAAAGCCGCCTTATTCGCCCGCGTGCTTTATTCCGAGAATTTTAAGTTCTTCGCCGCCAAGTCCCACGCCGCGAAGCATAAGCCTGTTGCCCTTTAAAGCTTCCACGGAATTGATTCCCATGCCGCCCATTATCTCTTTAATCTCGTTGTTCCAAGCCGTCATAAGGTTTATAAGCCTTTTTGCCGCTATCTCAGGCACTAGCCTTGCGGTAAGTTCGGGTATCTGCGTCGCGATGCCCCAGTTGCATTTGCCGCTTTGGCAGCTTCTGCACATATGGCACCCGAACGCTATAAGCGCGGCGGTTCCTATGTACACCGCGTCCGCGCCGAGAGCTATCGCCTTAACCACGTCCGCGCTGTTTCTTATCGAACCGCCGACCACGAGGGAAACGTCCTCTCTTATTCCCTCTTCACGAAGCCTTTCGTCCACCGCCGCAAGCGCAAGTTCTATCGGAATACCCACGTTATCCCTGATTCTCGTGGGGGCGGCTCCCGTGCCGCCGCGAAATCCGTCTATCGCGATAACGTCCGCACCGCTTCTTGCGATGCCGCTCGCTATCGCCGCTATGTTATGCACCGCCGCAACCTTTACTATCACAGGTTTTTTATAGTCCGTCGCTTCTTTAAGAGAAAAAACGAGCTGCCGCAAATCTTCTATCGAATAAATATCGTGGTGAGGCGCGGGAGAAATAGCGTCCGTGCCTACGGGAATCATACGCGTTCTGCTAACGTCCTCCGTAATTTTCGCGCCGGGGAGATGCCCGCCTATGCCGGGCTTCGCGCCCTGCCCCATTTTTATTTCGATAGCCGCGCCCGCGTTAAGAAAATCTTTATGCACGCCGAATCTTCCCGAAGCGACCTGAACTATCGTGTTTTCGCCGTATTCGTAAAAATCCTTATGCAAGCCGCCCTCTCCCGTGTTGTAATAGGTGCCGAGTTCTCTCGCCGCCGTCGCAAGGGCTTTGTGCGCGTTGTAGCTTATAGAGCCGTAGCTCATTGCGGAAAACATTATCGGCAAAGAAAGTTTAAGCATAGGCGAAAGCTTGGGAACTATTCTGCCCGTTTTATCCCTTACAATCTCCTGTGTGCGCTTGCCGAGAAAAACCCGCGTTTCCATAGGCTCTCTTAAAGGATCTATCGAAGGGTTCGTCACCTGCGAAGCGTTTATCAGAATTTTATCGAAATAAACGGGATAATCCTTCGGACAGCCCATGGAAGAAAGAAGCACGCCGCCGCTTTCCGCCTGCTTGTATATCTCCGTCACGTCCGAGCCGCTCCAACTTTTATTTTCCTTAAAGGTCAAGTCGCTTTTAACTATTTTTAGGGCGCGCTCGGGGCAGAATTCCACGCATCTATGGCAATTAACGCACTTCGTTTCGTCCGATAAAAGCACTCTTCCGCCCTTTCTTTCGGTAAAATAATGAACGCCGTTATAGCATTGCTTAACGCACGCTCCGCACTCCGTGCAACGCTCTTTATCTCTTTTTACTTCGTATTCCGCATATTGATACATTTTCTGTTTTCCTTACGTTACGCGCGGGAATAAGCTTCCGCGTTCAATCTTACCACAACCGGCTCGCCGCCCTCGGGCGCTCGCAGGTTTTCCGCGTTCGGTTCCATCTTCCTTATAGCGCATTCTTCGCTTGCGAAAAAAGTTTTTTCGTCCTTATCCGCAACCACGAGCGAGCGAAGTTTCAGCCTGTCGTTAAGTGCCATTATTCCGCCCGTAAATCCCACGAGTATAGAAAAAGGTCCCGTAATCAGAAGGCTCGGAAATTCTTTTCTTAAAAACTCCGCCGTTTCCCGTTCTTTTTCGGGCTTCCTCGCTATCGTACTCCAAAATGGCGCGGCGATGACGGAAGCCGTCTCTTCGAGGGTAAGTCCTTTCTTTCTTACGAGGTAGTCTATTATATAGGTTATAACCTCGGTATCCGTTAAAAGATTGCACTTATACCCGAACATTTCTATAAATCTTCTGTTCGCGTCGTAAGACGAAATTTCGCCGTTATGGACTATGGAAGAATCGAGCATAGAAAAGGGATGCGCGCCGCCCCACCAACCGGGGGTGTTCGTGGGGTATCTGCCGTGCGCCGTCCACGAATAGCCTTCGTATTCTTCAAGGCGATAATATTCACCCACGTCCTCGGGAAAGCCCACCGCTTTGAATACTCCCATATTCTTGCCGCTGGAAAATATGTACGCGCCTTTAATTTCCGAATTAACCTTTATAACCTTTCTCGAAACGTATTCCGCTTCGTCTAAATGGCTGTCCCGAAGGGCGTTCGGATCGGGGCTGACGAAGTATCGCCATATAAGCGGCTCGCCCGTGATTTTGGGCGTTTTTCTTACGGGAATTTTAGAAAGGTTTACTATCTCGAACGCCTTGTCGAGATATTTTTCGCAATCCTCTCTCGCCGTCATATCGTCGTAAAAAACGTGCAGGGCGTATAAATCCTTATACTGCGGATAAATTCCGTACCCCGCGAAACCGCCGCCGAGACCGTTTGAACGGTCGTGCATGGTGGCAATAGCTTCCACTATCGTTTTTCCCGAAATATTGCCGCCGCTTTTATCGAAAATTCCCGCTATCGCGCAGCCCGCGGGGATTCTTACCTCGCCTTCTTTTTTCATATAAAGCTCCTTTCCGAGCCTGAAAATCGGTTCGGGAACGTTTACTTTAAACAAAGAAAAAAGGGCGCGAAGCGTGCGCCGACGATGCGACGCAAACGGACTCCGTTGCCCTTTTTTCAAAGATTATATC
>CAKQEE010000073.1 GCA_934230055.1 uncultured Clostridia bacterium | reverse complement strand
GGATAAGATAAAACTTTCCGTCTCTTCGAGAGAAGAAGAAAAAATCACCGCGACGATATACACGACCGCCGCCGGCGAGCTTATAAAAACCTCTTGCGACGAGCTTTTGTATTCGGTTATAAAAATGGCGCGTTCCGCAAACCTTACGGACGTTATCAAGGAAATAACGATAACGGACAGCAGCGAAAAGATTTTGAAAGACGCAACCTTCGCGACTTATACGGGCGTTAAGATAACGGCGACGGATCCCGAAACGCGCGGCGTGGACAAGATGAAAAAGGCTATCGAAGTATACGATTTGCATACTACCGATTATTACAAAACTTTTTCGGAAATAATGGTTGTGTTGTCAAGCGATGGCGATATTACGGCAACGTGGGTAAGGAGAGTATAGCGGTGAGTGCTTATCGAAAAAAACAAGTAGCCGTTTTAGACGTAGGCTCTTCCAAAATCACCGCCGTAGTGGGCGAGCGCGGCGTGAATAAGACCTTCGTTATCAAGGCAAAAAAAGATTTTTTATACGACGGTTATTCGGACGGCGAATTTTTCGACGCGGAAGGCTTGAAAGCCGTTCTGCACGAGTGCGGGGATTTCATAACGAATTCTTCCGCAGAGGAACCCGCTCTATACGTGGGCGTTCCGGGGGAATTCACTTCGGTAACGGTTAAAGACAGTCAGATTTCCTTTCCGAAAAAGAAAAGGATAGACGATAAAGACATAGATTCTTTGTTCGACGCGGCTTTCGTTTTGTCTTCCGCAAAAAGCGTGCTAATAAATCGTTCTGCCGTTATTTTCGAGCTGGACGATTACAGAAGACTTAACAATCCCGTGGGCGAATACAGCGAAATACTTAAAGGCAGGCTTTCGTTCATCACCTGCTCGAAGTATTTTATAGAATCGGTAAAGCCCGCTTTGCGCGCGGTGGGGATAGAAAATATAGAATTCGTTTCCGCTTCTCTTGCGGAGGCTATGTATCTTTTAGAACCCGAAACGAGAGACAGAATAGCCGTTATTCTGGATATAGGGCATATTTCTAGCACCTTTTCCCTTATTCAGGGCGACGGAATTTTGTATCAGAATTCTTTCGGGTACGGCGGCGGATATATAACCGCGTTGCTTATAAAAAACCTCGGCGTAAGCTATGAGATTGCGGAAACGCTTAAACGCAAGGTTAATTTAAGCAGAGTGGTAGCGGAAGGCAACGCAGACCTCGTGAACGTCGATTCGGGCGAGTATTTCAATGCGGAAACGGTGCGCGAAACGATAAAAGCAAGTTTAGACGACCTTTGCGAAATGGTTGCGGACGCGGTGGATAATTCGGGCTACGTCATTCCCGAATACGTTACTTTGTCGCTCACGGGCGGCGGAATAACTCACATACGCGGGGCAAAGGAATTCGTTTCGGGAAGGCTCGGTTGCGTTACGGAAACGCTTACGCCCAAACCTCCGGTGTTCGGAAAGCCGGAAGAAGCTTCGTTATATTCGCTTCTCGATTTAACGCTCGGATAAAACTTTTATCGGGCTATAAAGAGAAGAGTTTATATAAATCGGAAAATTTTATTGAGAGCGAAAAGGAAAATATCAATCAAGAATAAAACCTAAAATAAAAAAACAAAAAAGAAATCGGAAAGGTTTTTATTTCAACAGGAGGACAAAAAATGTACGGACAAGATAACTTTAAGGTAAGCTCTGCGGTAATCAGAGTTCTCGGCGTAGGAGGCGGCGGTTGCAACGCTATCAACAGCATGATAGAGTCGAACGTTACGAGCGCGGAATTCATCGCGGTCAACACCGATAATCAGGCTCTTCTTCTTTCCAAAGCGGAAAGATGTATTCAGATAGGCGAAAGGCTTACCAAAGGACTCGGCGCGGGCAGCGATCCCAACGTGGGCGAAGCGGCGGCAGAGGAAAGCAAAGACGAAATCGCTTCCCTTCTCGAAGGAACGGATCTTCTTTTTATAGCCGCAGGAATGGGCGGCGGCACAGGCACGGGCGCGGCTTCCGTTATAGCGAGAATCGCGCGCGAAATGGATATACTTACCGTTGCGGTAGTAACCAAGCCCTTCTCTTTTGAAGGAAGGGTTCGCGGCGAAAACGCAAACAAGGGTATCGCAAACCTCAAAAAATACGTAGATACCTTGGTTATTATTCCTAACGACAAGCTTTTGCAGTTCTTACCCGCTCAAATCGGTATGCTCGACGCGTTTAAGGTTGCGGACGATATGTTGAAACAGGGTATCGTAGGCATAGTAGACCTTATCGCAACGCCCTCTCTCATCAACCTCGACTTTGCGGACGTAAACACGGTTATGAGAAATCAGGGACTTGCGCACATGGGCGTAGGCAGAGCGAAAGGCGAAAACAGAATTATCGAAGCGGTAAGACAAGCCGTTTCCAGCCCGCTTCTCGAAACCACTATCGAGGGCGCGAGATCCGTTATTCTTAACGTAACCGGCGGCAAAGACCTTATGCTTAACGAAGTAAACGAAGCGGCGACCTTGGTTCAGGGTATAATAGACGCTTCCGCGAACATAATTTTCGGTACCACGCTCGACGAAAGCATGGTAGACGAAGTTAAGATAACCGTTATCGCAACCGGTTTCTCTTCCGAATCCAACGAAGAGCAGGAAGCGAAAGCGGAAGAAAAGAAGCCCGAGCCGAAGCCGCAGGAAAAGCCCGTGATAAGACCTACCATAAGTTTTAACAACGGCAGAGCGGAAAGCAACGTTCCGCCCCTTCTCCGCGAGCTTGAAAACAGCGAAGAAAAGCACGAGAAAGTTACCCTCGATATGAGCGGTATGCAAAGAACGGCAACCGTTTCCGCGCCCGTAAACGCGCCGCAAACGCCCGTTTATCCGAGAGCGGAAGTAAAAGAACCCGCACCCGCGGCAAATTCTCGCGCAGAGGAAAGCAAAAGCAGTTTGCCGCCCTTTATGAGAAAGCTCTTCGGCAAGAAATAAATAAGCGCGGCGTCAGGAAATAACGACGACGCCGACAATATTATATCAATATAATATAAGAATAATAAGCAAGGCGTAAAACCCGAAATTTTATTCAAAAAAGAACGCCCGTGCCGACGAAATTCGTCGGCACGGGCGTTTCGTACTTTAAATCTATATAACTTATGCCGATTAAAAGTGTTTCTTTTTTCGGCTATAACGCCCGCATAAAAGCCAATGCGCTTGAAAAACTGAGGAAAGTATGTTATAATGCAGAAAACCGACAAAGGAGCAACCCCCGATGGGCATAATCGAATCGAAAAAGAAAAACGTTTTGCCCTACGTGTTTGCGGGGTTGCTGTTTATAGCCTCGTGCGCTTTACAACAAATAGACGACGGTATCGCCGATAAAAATACGGAAAAACTCATCGCACTCGTAGCGCAATGCGTTTTTTTCGGAATCCTTGCTTACTGGACTGTTTCGGTTGCAGACCGCGTTTCGGAAAGAAACGTTCGCGTAGGGCTTGCCGCCACTATTATTCTTATGAGTTCGGTGCTTTTATTAAAGCTTGTAAAGTACAACGTGGTATACGACAAAACGGCGGAAAGGTATCTTTGGTATTCTTACTATATCCCGCAATGTCTTG
The DNA here is from genome assembly GCA_934230055.1 of uncultured Clostridia bacterium. Taxonomy (GTDB): domain Bacteria; phylum Bacillota; class Clostridia; order Christensenellales; family Borkfalkiaceae; genus UBA1259. The sequence continues at coordinate 2,286 of CAKQEE010000073.1, read as the reverse complement.
CGCCCGCGGTGCTTTTTATTACCGTTCTCGGTATGCCCGAAAAAGGCAAAAAACCGCTTTCCGCGCGTTGGAATTTGCTGTTTATTCCCGCAGTCCTTTTGATTATTCTGGTATTTACAAACGACGTTCACGAACAGGTTTTTTCTTTTGCGGAAGGCTTGCCGAACGCGGGCAAAATTTATACATGGGAGTGGGGGTACTATCTCATTCTCGGCTGGATAGCGGGGCTGTATCTTGCCATCGGCGTGTTGCTTTTTGTAAAATGCAGAATATCTTATTGCCGCAAAAACGCGTGGTTGCCGCTCGGATTGTTTCTTTTTTGCCTTGCGTGCTGTATTCTGCGAGAAGTTTTCAATCCCGCGTTTATAAAGATGCCGGAAACCGTCGTTTTCAGCGTGGTTATCGTGTGCGAAAGCCTTATCGCGATAGGATTTATTCCTTCAAATACGGAATACGCTCGGTTCTTCGACGTGGCGAACGTTTCCGCGGTTATAACGGACGGCAATTTCGACGTGGTTCTTTCCTCCGAAAACGCGCCCGTTATCACGCACGAACAAGCCGCGGGGGCTTTTTTGAACGGCGAAATCGCACTCTCGAAGGACGTTTCGCTTAAAGCGAAGGGTATTACGGGCGGCGAAGTTTTCTGGACGGAGGACTCTTCCGTTATCAACAAAATCAACGCCGACCTTGCGGAAATCAACGCGACTCTCGCGGAAGAAGCTGAGCTTATAGGCGCGGAAAACAGGCTTAAAGAGCAACGCTCCAAAATAGAAGAGCAAAACAATTTATATAAGGGCATTTTCGACATTGCCCGCCCGCAACTTAAAAAAATCGGAAAAAAGTTTGCCAAGGCGGTAACGGACGAGGAAAAGGACGAAGCACTTCGATATGCCGTGGTTTACGGGGTGTTTCTTAAACGCCGCAGTAACCTTACTTTGATGAACACAAGCGGCAAAATTTCGTTTGCGGAGCTTGTTTACTCATTGCGCGAATCTGCCGACGCGCTTACTTTTTGCAACGTGTATTCTTCCGTTTTTTCAAACGGAGAGGGCGAATTTCCCACCAAGCAGATAGAGCTTATATTCGATTTTTTCGAGGACTGTATAGAAAACGCGTTGCCGAAGCTTTCCGCGTGCCTTGTTTTAGTCGTGAAAAAAAGACTTTCGGGCATTACGGCGATGTCCGTAAAAGAGGCTATAAACGCGCTTTCTTCGGGGCTGTGTTTTTACGACGAATCGGGCAGGGTTCTTCTTTTGAATTTCCGCATAGACCGCGAGTGCAGGGAAATTACGGGCGAACCGTTATACGACGGCAAAGCGTTTTGGGAGAATATGTGCGGCGGCAAAGCGGCGAAAGGCGTTAATTTATATCAGAGCGAAGGCTCGGTTATAGCGGAGCGCGCGGACGGAAGCGCAACCTGTTATAAACGCATCGCGCACGAAGCGGGCGGCAAAACCGTTTATGAAATTTCCGGAACGGATATAACCGAAGAACTTGTGCTTAAAAAGGAAACGGAAAAGAAGAATGAAAACCTGCACGAAATGAATATACGTCTCCGTAAATACGGCGAAACGGTTGCGGAAGTAACGAGAGAGCGCGAAACGCTTGCCGCAAGGGTAAAGGTGCATAGCAATTTGGGGTCGCTTATACTTCGCACCAAAAAATCCCTTTTGCAGGGCGATTACGACAGAAAGTCGCTTATATCCGCTTGGAACGATGTACCGAAGCTGATATGCGTTTTCGAGGATAGCGACGACGATAAATTTTCGGAAGCGGAAAAAACGGCGGCGAGCGTGGACGTTAAAATATTTTACGACGGCATTCGTCCGAAAAAAAGCACCGTAGCGGAAAAGATATTTGCGAGCGCGTTGTTCGAGTGCGTGGTAAACACGGCGCGCCATGCGGATGGCACGGAGCTTTACGTAAGCTATATCGAAAGCGAAAAAGCTTATACCGTGACTTTTAAAAACAACGGCGAGCCGCCTACGGGTGAAATTAAAGAGGGCGGCGGGCTTTCAAGCCTGCGTACGATGACGGAAAATGCGGGCGGACAAATGACGGTGAAAGGCTCGCCGCAATTTTCTCTTTCGATAACCATTCCCAAGGAGACGGAAAATAATGAGCGATAAACAAAGCGACAAAATAAACGTTATGATAGTGGAAGATCAGGCGATGCCGCGCCAACTTTTCGAGGCGATCGTCAGGTCCGAGGAAAAACTTAACCTTGCCGTGTCCGTAGAAAACGCCGAAATTGCGGATATTTGTTGCGCGCGCCACGGCGTAGAC
>CAKQEE010000072.1 GCA_934230055.1 uncultured Clostridia bacterium | reverse complement strand
TCATCGTTGAAATTTTCCGCTTTTTTTATCGCCGAAAACGAAGGTTTCGTTGTTGCCGCGTTATCGAAATATATCATTGCGCGCGCCTCGTTAAAGCTTCGTCTACTACGGTGCGCTTTGCGAATTTTAGAACGTTCACGATAAACAATTCCGTACATTCCAAAACGTACATTTTCTTTTCGCCGTCTTTGTTTACGACCATATAATAGAATTCTTTCTTTTCCGCGGGCGAAACGTTAGAAGTGAGAATAACCGTTTTAACGTCCGGCATACGCGAATATTTTTCAAACAACTCGCTGCCGTATTTGCCTATTTTTTCTATATCGGAAGCGTCGAACGACACTATATGTTTTCTTTTAATTTCCTTTATCACCTTGGAAAATCTTATCGTTCCCGAAACGATTGTATAATCGTAATCCACGTAAAATTTATCTTTGAACTTTCCGAGCAAAATTCCCGAAAAAAGAAAAAGAATCGCGGGAAGCAACGCAAAGATCGTGCCTAAAATAATTTGCCCTGCGCTACCCGTGAACGGATACAACATTATAAAAAGAAAAAGCCACACGCCGAAAAGCACATATGATATTATAGACAATATCTTAAAAATATAATATTTTGTTTTAGCCGAACGACCTTCCGCTATATTGGCGGATTCTTCATAAAAAAGCTCTTGCATTTTTTCTCCGTAAATCTTGTTTTAAGTATTTTTACCGATAAAACGCTCTTTTTTGCGTTTTTATCGAAAACTCGGCAAGAAATATTTTGTAATATTTAATAAAAAGCGATTTTTCTTTATTTCAGCCTAACGACGGTTACGCCGTTTTCGCCTTCCCCGTACCTTCCGCGCCTGAATTCTTTAACGTTTTTGTCGGTTTTTAAATAGTCGCGTATCGCTTTAAGAAGAATTCCCTCGCCGACGCCGTGAATTATCGTAACCTCTTCAAGATTATTGACGACGGCGGAATCAATAAATCTTTTCACTTCGTCAACCGCTTCGAGAGAAGTTTTACCTATTACGTTAAGTCTTGTTTCCGCCGTTCCGTAAGCAGCCGTGCGCGAAATTTTGATTTTAGATTTTTGTTGAGACTTTTCTTCTTCCTGATTATATAAATCAAAAAGCTTGATTTTAGAGCGTATATCGCCGATAAGAATTTCCGCCTCGTTCTTATTTTCTTTTACGGAAAGCAACTTCCCGTAAGCCCCGAGGCTTTTCACGTATACCTTGCTTCCGATTTTCAAATCCGTCGTTTTGGTTTTTACGAGATCAATCGGTTCAAGATCGTTTTCCGCTTCTAAATACCTGCTGTTTTTCAGTCTGTTTTTAAGCTCTGCGGCGCGAATCGCCTCTCTGCTTTCCAGCCCCGCTTTTTTGAGTATACCTTTCAGCTCGTCTATTATTTCTTCCGCTTCCGAAAGTTTTTCCGCGACTATGCGTTTCGTTTCCTGCTTTGCGTTGCTGTAAATTTTTTCTCGTTCCTTAACGATTTTCTCTTTGTTTTCGGCTATTTCTTTAAGCTCCGCTTCTTTTTCTTTTTTAATAAGTTCCAGCTGCTCCGCAAGCCTTTCCGTCTCTCTTCTGCCCTCTTCGGCTTTTTTCAGAACTCGCTCGAAACTGACTTTTTCTTCGGAAAGATTTGCGACCGCTCTATCGATAATATCTTCGGGAAGCCCCAAAGTTTTGGCAATTTCCAGCGCGTTCGAGCTGCCCGGAACGCCGATATTCAGCTTATACAACGGTTTAAGCGTTACCGCGTCGAACTCCATAGAAGCGTTTACGATATTCGGGTTTTCGGTCGCAAATTCCTTCAATTTCGAATAATGCGTGGTTACGATGCCGCACGAGCCGGAAGCAATAAGCTTTTCTATTATCGCAAGGGCGAGTGCGCTACCCTCTTCGGGGTCTGTTCCCGCACCGAGTTCGTCTAACAAAACGAGAGATTTACCGCTTAAACCGCCTATTATCTCTATAACGTTTTTTATATGCGAAGAAAAAGTAGAAAGGTTTTGCTCTATGCTTTGCTCGTCGCCTATGTCGCAAAAAATGCCGTCGAATACGGAAAGCTCCGTTCCCTCCGCGGCGGGTACGAAAATTCCGCTTGCCGCCATAACGCTGAAAAGTCCCAAAAGCTTTAACGTAACCGTCTTGCCGCCGGTATTAGGTCCCGTAACGAGCATATATCTGTAATCTTTTCCGAGCGAAACGCTTACGGGAACGACTTTGTCCTTACGAATCAGCGGGTGTCTGCCGCGAATAACGTTTGCGTAGCCTTTATCGTTCAAAACGGGTTTAACGCATTTTTCCGTAAAAGAATACGCCGCGCGGGCAAAAAAGTTATCTACTTCGCAAATATTTTCCGCATTGTATCTCAACGCGTCCGAACAAAAAGATACTTTTGAGGAAAGCTCCGCAAGTATTCTGTAAATTTCTTCAGATTCGTCGAATTTCGCTTTTTTAAGCTCGTTATTATATTCCATAACCTGTTCGGGTTCTATAAAAACCGTCGCTCCGGAAGAGGATTGGTCGTGGATAAAGCCCTTTATCTGACTTCTGTATTCGCTTTTTACAGGTATTACGTATCTATCTTGCCGAACGGTTACGACTTGGTCTTGCAAATATTTATTATTTCCGCCGCGCACGAAAGAATTAAGCTTATCCCTTATTTTCGCGTTAAGTTCTCTTATGCTGCGTCTTATGGAATACAGCCTCGGCGAGGCGTTATCGCTTACTTCGTCCTCGGAGATTATTTTAGAGATAATCTCTTTTTCAAGCTCCGAATTTTCGTAAAGTCTTGCGCAAATTTCGGGTATAGCGGTGATAGTTTCGTCCTTTACGGAAGAAACCGCGCGCTTCATTATTCTCGCGCTTTTAAGGTTTTCGGCAACGGCGAGAAGCTCCGCATTGTTAAGTGTTCCGCCCCTGTCTACTCTTTCAAGCTCTTCGGAAATATCCTTAAAATAGTACACGCCGCCCACGCTGTAAACGTATAAAAGCTTAAACGCCTCTTCCGTTTTATCAAGAAGCGAGCAAGCCGAAACAAGGTCTGTCGTCGGCTGAAATTCAGTAATTTCCCTCTTCGTGCGGTCAAGCACGGCAAAAGAGGTAACCGACGACAAAATCTTATCGAATTCTACTGTTTTAAGTGTCTTTGCAGGAATCATTTATCTTAATTCCGCTCCGATTTGTTCTTTTAAGTTGGCGAGAATCTTCGCAACCGCGCCGTCTATTTCTTCCACGTTAAGCGTTCTATCCCGTGCGGTGAATATAAGGTTAAACGCCATACTCTTTTTGTCCTTTTCTATCTGGTCGCCCTGATAAAAGTCGAACAATTACACCGATTCGAGATATACTCCCGAAGCCTCTTTAAATGCCGAAAACGCGTTTTCACAAGGAACGTCTGCATTAACGACGAAGGCTATATCGCGCTCTACGCTCGGGAATTTGGAAACGGGTTTCGCAACAATTTTGTCGCTCAAATGCTTTTTCAAAACTTCCGCGCTTATTTCGCAAACGTAAACGGGTTTATCCGCGCCGAGAACTTCCGCCGCTTCGGGAGAAAGCTGTCCCACAACGCCGAGTTTTTCGTTTTCTATATACACGTCCGCAGATCTCGTGGGGTGCATAAACTTTTCTTTACCGACAGTAAATTTAACCTCTTTACCGAAGCAGAAATTGTCGAGTATACCTTCCAAAACGCCCTTTGCGGTAAAGAAATCCTCGTTTTCGCCGAATAAAGCGAACGCAAGGAAAGTTTTTTCTTCCGGCAGTTCGCTAAGCGGAATCTGTTTCGGGAAATAGCCCTTTGCAAGCTCGAACAGTCTGCCGTTTTCGTTTTTGCGGTTAAGGTTATACGCAACCGCACGAACGACGGAAGGTAATACCGAAGCTCTCATAACGGCTATATCCTCGCTTAAAGGATTGATGATTTTTATCGCGGAAGAAGAATCGAGACCGAACAGCTCGAACTCTTTTTCCGAAACGAACGAATAAGTTATGATTTCGTTAAATCCGTAACCTATCATAAGCTCTTTCAGCTCGTCGATTTTAGTTTGATCGTAATTTCTTCCGCCGAGAGTTATAGAGGAAGTTTTAAGAAGAGTCGGCTCCAAATGGTCGTAGCCGTATTCGCGAATAATCTCCTCCGCAATATCCTGATAACCTTCCATATCTTCTCTGTAAAGCGGAACGGTTACCTCTAAATCGTCGCCGCCGGCTTTAACGCCGAAACCGAGTCTTTCGAGAATATTTTTTACGAAAATTTCGGGTACTTCGATACCGAGAACGGAGTTCACTCGCGAGAATGTGGTTTTTATCACCTTTTCTTTTACGGGAGAATCTATCAAATCGTACTCGTCCGCCGCGATTTTGCCGCAACCGATAACAGATATAAGATTAAGCGCGCGCCTCATACCCGCTTCCGGCGAATAATAATCGACGCCTTTTTCGTATCTGGAAGAAGAATCGCTTCTTTGTCCTAACGTTCTCGAAGTCTTTCTTATATTATCCCTTGCGAACTTCGCGGATTCAAACAAAACGTCTTTCGTGCCGTCTTTGATTTCGCTGTTAAGCCCGCCCATAATTCCCGCAAGCGCAACAGGTTTTTCCCCGTCCGCGATAACGAGGTTTTTCTCCGTTAAAGAGAAAACTTTATTGTCGAGCGTGGTAATCTTTTCGCCGTTTGCAGCTCTTCTTATATTTATTTCTCCGCCTTTAATATCGATAAGGTCGAAAGCGTGCATCGGCTGACCTATTTCAAGAAGAACGAAGTTAGTTATATCTACGATATTGTTGATGGAACGAAGTCCCATCGCGGAAAGCCTTCTTTTCATCCACAAAGGCGACTTTTCTATTTTTATGTCCTTTACGAGATGAGAAATATATCTCGGGCAAAGGTCGAACGCGTTATCCGTAACTTTAACCGTTTCTACGGTAGAAACGGAAGCGTCCGTCGTATAAGAAAAATCGGGCGATTTTATAGGCTTATCGAGTACCGCGGCAACCTCTCTTGCCAAACCGTAAATCGACTGACAATCAGGGCGATTTGCGGTTACGTTTATGTCAAACATAACATACTCCGAATCGAGTAATTTTTTAACTTCTTCGCCGAGCGGGAAGTCCTCTTTAAATATAAGCACTTCATTCTTGCCCGCGCCCTCGTACCAATCGTCGTTTATGCCGAGTTCTTCTCCGCTGCAAAACATTCCGAAGGACTCTACGTCTCTTATCTTGCCGTTGAATATCCGATCTCCGGAAGCAAGGGTTGCCCCGTCTACCGCAACCGGTACTATCGCTCCCTCGTATATGTTTTTGGCGTTCGTAACTATTTGCAACGTGCCGTATTTACCCGCATCTACCTGCGTTACGGAAAGCTTATCCGCATTAGGATGTTTTTCTATTTTAAGAATTTTACAGGTAACGATTTTATCTACGTTGCCGTTTACTTTAATAACCTCTTCCACTTCAAACCCGCAGGAAAAAAGCATTGCTTCAAGCTCTTCGGGCGTGCAATCGAAATCTACGTAATCTTTAAGCCAAAATAAAGGTAATTTCATAATTTATCTCCTGTCGAACTGTTCGAGGAATTTAACGTTAGATTCAAACAAAGTTCTTATATCCGAAATTCCGTATTTAATCATCGTAACGCGCTCTATTCCGAGACCGAAAGCAAGTCCGCTGTACACTTCGGAATCTATTCCGCTCATTTCGAGAACGTTTTTATTAACCACGCCCGCGCCGAGAATTTCTATCCAGCCCGTACCCTTGCAAAGACTGCAACCCTTGCCGTGGCACTTACAGCACGTAACGTCTACCTCTACACTCGGTTCCGTGAACGGGAAATAAGAAGGTCTGAAACGCGTTTTCGTTTCGTCATCGAAAATGATTTTTACGAATTCGTCCAAAAGTCCTTTAAGGTCGCTAAGAGAAACGCCTTTAT
>CAKQEE010000071.1 GCA_934230055.1 uncultured Clostridia bacterium | reverse complement strand
GTACAAAGCGTTCGTAGACGACGTTGCGGATTACGTTTTGCACAACGACGTAAAGGACAACGAAGCTCTTGCGGAAGCTAAAAAGGACGAAACGATTGCGGCGACTGCCAAAATCGGTGAAAAAATCGCTATTCGTCGTTTTGCTAAATATACTGCGGAAAACGGCATCGTAGAAAGCTACATTCACATGGGCGGAAAAGTAGGCGTTCTCGTAGAGATAGACGGCTGCACCTGCGAAGCTACTCACGAGCTTGCTCACGACGTGGCGTTGCAAATCGCGGCGGCTAAACCCCTTTATCTTACCGAGGAAGAAGTTCCTGCGGACGTTATCGAAAAAGAGAAAGAAATTCTTCTTGCTCAGATCGAGAACGACGAGAAGCTTAAAGGAAAGCCCGAAATGGTTAAGCACAAAATGGTCGAAGGAAAGATCGGCAAGTATTACGACGAGAACTGCCTCTTGAAGCAGGCTTTCGTAAAAGATCCTTCCGTCAGCATAGAAAAGCTTGTTAAAACCTATTCCGACAAGATGGGTAAAACCCTTTCTATAAAGAGATTTACCCGCTTTGAAATGGGCGAGGGCTTGGAAAAGAAGACCAACGACTTTGCTGCGGAAGTTGCCGCTCAGATGAAGAAATAATTTCTTTAAGCGAATATAAACGCGTACCCCTTTTCGGGTGCGCGTTTTTCGTATCTGAAAAAGTTTGCTTAAACCGCGTTTTTACCAAAAAATCTTTCTCTTTCCTTATTCTTCGGCGGCTAAAAACGGGGCGACTTATTAAGATTGCGGTCTTTATAGCTAAAAAATAAACGTTTTATAAAAAATGTTTTATAATTCGCGCCGAATTTCGGTTTTCGCATAGACAAACGCGGCAAAATAGTATATAATAGTTAGCGGAATAAAAGAAAGGTTCGCGATTGTGTTTTCTTAAAGACCGTCGCGCGACCGATAAAAGGAGAAAAAATGGATAAGGCTATCTACAAAAGAGTCATCATCAAACTTTCGGGAGAGGCTCTTGCGGGAGAAAAGGGTAACGGCATAGACGAAAAGATTTTAGACAGCGTTACCGATCAGCTTATAGAGGTAAAAAATCTCGGCGTAGAGATAGGTATAATAGTAGGCGGCGGCAACTTCTGGCGAGGCAGACAGGGCAGAGAAATGGACAGAACGACCGCGGACCATATGGGTATGCTTGCAACAGTTATCAACGCGCTTGCCATTCAGGACGCGCTTGAAAGAAAGGGCGTTCCCACGAGAGTGCAAACCGCGCTTACAATAACGCGCGTTGCGGAGCCTTACATACTTCGTAAGGCGATGTCGCACCTAAATAAGGGCAGGGTAGTGATATTTGCCTGCGGCACGGGTAACCCGTATTTTACCACCGACACCGCGGCGGCACTCCGCGCGGCGGAAATAGACGCGGAAGTTCTGCTTCTTGCTAAGAACGTAGACGGAATTTACGATTCCGATCCGAAGATAAACAAAAACGCCAAAAAGCTTGAAAGTATCACTTATAAAGAGTTTATCGCGCAGGGCTTAAAGGCTATGGATACGACGGCAATCACCATTTGTATGGAAAACGACATACCCGTGCTTGCGTTCGGGCTTTTTGAAGACAAGGCGTTGTACAGAGCGGTTACGGGCGGTAAAATCGGCACCCTTATAAAAAATTGAAACAATAAAAATATCTGATAATAATCGACAGATAAGGAGAATTAAAAAAATGGCAATCGAAAACGAACGTTACGAAGAGATTATGATGGAAACCTTGGATAAGACCGAAAAAACGGCTTCCGTACTTAATTCCGATTACGTCACTATAAGGGCGGGGCGCGCAAACCCGCATATACTTGACAGGGTTTTGGTAGATTATTACGGCACCCCCACGCCGATAAATCAGGTAGGCAACCTTTCGGTTACGGAAGGCAGATGCCTCGTTATCGCCCCGTGGGACGCTTCTATGCTTAAAGTTATAGAAAAGCAGCTTCTTGCGGAAAACCTCGGCATAACCCCCGTAAACGACGGAAAGGTTATAAGACTCGTTTTCCCCGCGCTTACCGAAGAAAGAAGAAAAGAACTCGTTAAGCAAATAAAGAAGATGGCGGAAGATTCCAAAGTAGCGATAAGAAACGTAAGAAGAGAGGCTATGGACGCTCTTAAAAAGATGAAGAACGATAAAGAACTTTCCGAAGACGAACACGCTACCTGCGAAAAGGAAATAGACAAGGTTATAAACGAAGCGATAGACAAAATAGAAAAGCTTTACGTCGAAAAAGAAAAAGACGTAATGAGCGTTTAATTTGCTTATTCGCAAATGGAAGAAACTAAAATTCCCTCGCACGTCGGGATAATAATGGACGGCAACGGAAGATGGGCAAAAGCGCGCGGCAAAAAGCGCGCTTTCGGTCATAAAGAGGGTGCTGAAAACGTAGACAGGGTTGTTGCACACGCGTTCGCGCGCGGGGTAAAAACGCTGTCTTTATATGCGTTTTCCTCCGAAAACTGGCAACGCCCGCAGGAAGAAGTCGATGAGCTTATGAAGCTTTTGGAAACCTATTTCAAAAAATTCATAGGCAAAATCTTAAAAAACAACGTTCGACTTAACGTGATGGGCGATAAAACCGCACTTTCGCAAAACCTCCGCGATATAATAGAGAAAGACGAAAACGCAAGCAAAGATAACCGCGAACATATTCTTAACATCGCCGTAAACTACGGCGGCAGGCAAGAGATTGTTGCCGCTGTAAAAAAACTTTTGGCAAAAGGCGAGGAGATAACCGAAAAGAGTATTTCGGAGAATCTTTACACCGCGGAATTCGGCGAACCCGACCTTATCATAAGAACGGGCGGTGAAAAACGCCTTTCTAATTTTATGCTCTATCAGGGCGCGTACAGCGAGCTTTATTTTACCGACGTTTTGTGGCCGGACTTCGACGAAAAAGAGCTTAATAAAGCTATTGAAAGTTTCGGTTCGCGCACGCGCAAATTCGGCAAAATTTAAATGACGCATGACGTGAAATAAATTGAAAAACGTGAAATCGCGGCAAAATCGTAACAGTAAAACGCAGGTTTTGCTTGAAATTGCGGGGTTTTAGATAAGTTGTTTTTGCATATTTTGCAAAAAACAGGAGCAAACGATGAAAATAAGAACTATATCCGGCGCGTGCTTCGTCGCCTTGGTTACGGGCTTTTTTCTTTTGAGGGAATACGTAAGCTTTTGGCTTTTCGATATTCTCATATGTTTTTTTTGCGCGGTAGGCACCTTCGAGGTGGCAAGAGCCGTAAAACCGTTTACGGAGCAAAAAGCCTTAATTCCGAGTATCGTTTTCGGCGCGTTGTACGTTCCGATATACGCTGCCGTCGAATATTTTTGGTGGAGCGGTAACGGGTATATCGTGATGCTCGGGCTGACTATCGCGGTTTCGGGTTTGGTTTTCGCGATGGCGGGCGGCACGGAAGGGGTTAAAAAGGGCGCAACCGCGCTTCTTCCCGTCGTATATCCTTCGCTTTTTATCTTGACTTTCCTATTAAATAACCATTCGAGGCTCGGCTTTGTCGCACTTCTTTTGGTATTCGTAATATCGCCCCTTTCCGATACTTTCGCGTATCTCGTGGGAATGACTTACGGAAAAATAAAAAAAGGCAACGTAAAAAAACTTTGCCCTAAGCTTTCGCCAAACAAAACGTGGGCGGGCGCGATAGGGGGAGTCGTGGGTGGCACGCTCGGCGCGATTCTCGTTTACGTTATATTTACGCCGGAGATAAACGCGAGCCTGCCCGTTCTCGTATTTGCGGTAATCGGCGTGCTTGCAAGTATTTTGACCGAACTCGGCGACCTTTTTGAAAGTTTTATAAAACGCCGCGCGGGCATAAAGGATATGGGCAAAATAATGCCGGGGCATGGCGGCGTTATGGATAGAATAGACGGCATGAGCTTTGCAAGCGCGTTTATATTTTTCGCGTTTTTGCTGTTATAGTAGGCTTTTGTAGAAAAAGTTCGGGAGTTTAAATTATGAATATTCTTGAAAAATGCAGAAAAAAACAAAACGACATTTACGGCGAACCCTCGGTAACGATAGTTTTCTTGGGCGATTCGGTAACGCAGGGGTGCTTCGAGTGTTATAAAAAAGCGGACAGTATAGAAACGGTTTTCGACGCGGCAAGCGCGTTCGGCGCAAGACTGAAATATATGCTGAACCTCCTTTATCCTAAAGTTCAGGTAAATGTTATAGACAGCGGCATTAGCGGCGATTCGGCAAAGGGCGGGCTTAAAAGAATAGAAAGAGACGTCCTCCGCTTTGCACCCGATCTCGTCGTGGTGGGCTTTGCACTTAACGATTCTACGCGCGGAAGAGAAGCCGCAGAAGATTACGAAAAAGACCTTACCGAAATCGTAGAGAGAGTGAAGTCCGCCGGCTCCGAATGTATTTTATTAACCCCTAACGCCATGTGTACGGGGGTAAGTCCGCATCTTACGGAATTTATGAGCGGCTACGCCGTGAATTTTGCAAAAATTCAGAACGACGGTACGCTCGACGAGTTTGTGGAAAGAATACGCAGGATAGGCAAAAGCGAGGGCGTGCCAGTCTGCGACGTATACGCGGAATGGAAGAATATGTTGGCGGCGGGTGTAGACGTTACCGAGCTTTTGGCAAATAAACTCAATCACCCCACGCGCGAAATGCACTATTTTACCGCTTTCATGCTTCTTAAAACTATTTTGGATAATTAGTTTTTTTAGCTAAATAATGGCCCCGAAACGCGCGTTTTTTGCGGTAACTTCGGGGCTTTTTTGTAGTCTTTAGCGAAAAAAGCACCGCTTGGAGCGGTGGAATAAAAAATCTTCAGATAAAAGAAATCCTATTATGATTTTAAGTTTTGCAGTTATAAAACGGTTTATCTCCCGCCGGCGGGTCCGGAGCCGCCGCCCCTACCGCCGCCACCGCCTCTTCCGCCGCTGCCGGAACTAATCGGGTAAGAGTAAGAAGTGGATTTTACGTAAACCTCGTTAGATGCGGTAATTTTGGTTTTTGTGAACACGTCAATAGGATAGTCCACGCTTTTTTTGCGTTTCGTATACTTATGTACTATAATCGCTACTACAGAGCCCGCTATCACGGATGAAATCAAAAAAGAAATTATGCCTATCGTCCAGTAAGACGCGCCGACTCTGCCGTTATAAGCCTCTGCCGACACGTCGAAAAACGCGCAGATTCCGTCGCCGAGTTTGTTGTTTATTTTTATATTGTTGTAAACGGCAGGGGTGTCGAGAATATAATCGACCTCTTTTGAAGGTATTCTCGACGGCGCGCCGCCGTAATAATACATATCGTAGTAATACGTGCCGCTGTCGAGTGTGATTATTATCAGAATTATATCGTCGCTTTGGCTAAAACCGTGATCGGCTAAAAAGTTTTCGCCCCAGTATTCCGTGCTCGTCGTCTTATTAAACGTCGCAGCGTAAAAACGACATTTGCCGCCCGTCGCTTTTTCTGCTTTTAGCGCGGATTTTTCGCATGCGGTAATTTCGTATTCTCGTAAAAATCCCGCGTCGTCGTAAATGCGAGGGGTATCCGCAAAGGTTGTGATTGCCGAAAGGCAGATATATGCCGTAGCGAAAAATAACGTTAATATCGCCAAACCTAAAAGTTTTAATTTCGCGCTCAAAATATCAACCCTCCCAAAAACGTTAAAAGGGCGGTAAGCGGCGCGGCGATGGCGGTAAAAAGCAACGCGAGTTTAGGTACGCTTACGGGCAATTCGCCATAGACTTTACCAGTATGTCCGTTCATACCGTACGTGTAAACTTTATCCTTTTTTTTGTTGCGTTTGCGATAGGTTAAAACCCAAACCGGGCAAAGACCGTATTCCCATTTGCTGTCTTTAATGTTAATATCGGCGTGGTTGACCGTAACGGTGGTGTAATTTTGTTTATTCGCGTCCG
>CAKQEE010000070.1 GCA_934230055.1 uncultured Clostridia bacterium | reverse complement strand
TTTACAAATATAAGGAATTAGCGGCACGCCTTGCGGCTACGCGCTCGCCTTCCTTTACCAAAGTTTATCGATGAGGGAGAAGGCGTGCGGAGATGGAGGAAGGTCGCCGCATACAGCTTAAAAACAAAATTTACCAAAAGGCGGCGCATACGCCGCCTTTTGATTTGCTTGCTCGCCTTTTACTCATTCGATATACTTGCTCGGTTTTTGCCGGTTCGGCGTTTGAAGTTTGTCTTTCGGTATTTGATTCGCTTATAAAACCACAAAAAACGACGGCGCGGTTATTTACTCTTCGTTCCCCGCATAAGATAGCGTGACGGGGGAAGACGCTTTTGAGTAAAAGACTTTCTTTAATAACCAACGTTTCGTTGTTTGTGGTGTTTGTAATTGTTTTTTCGGTAAGCTTTTTCGTAGAACCGCTTGCGCCTATTTACGGCGGCAAGGAAATTAAAGCGATTTACGGCGGCGATAAAAGCGGCAACAAAGTTTCTTTAATGTTCAACGTGTACGAGAGCGCGGAAACGGTGAACGCGATTTTAGAAGTTTTAGAGGAAACGGGCGTTAAAGCGACCTTTTTTGTGGGCGGCTGCTGGGCGGACGATAACCAAAAGACCTTAAAAAGAATAGTCGAAAGCGGCAACGAAATAGCCAATCACGGATATTTTCATAAAGACCACAAAAAGCTTTCGCTCGAAGAAAACAAAAATGAAATCGCCGCGGCGGATTCCGTTATATCGTCGCTTTCGGGCGCAAAACCAAAGCTGTTTGCGCCGCCCTCGGGCAGCTTTTCTTCCGTGACGATAGAAGCGGCGGAAGAACTCGGCTATAAAGTGATTATGTGGACGAAGGATACCATCGACTGGCGGGATTCGGAAGAGAAAAAAATCTTGTCGCGCGCGACGAAAAACCTTACGGGCGGAGATTTTATTCTTATGCACCCGAAGCCGCACACCCTTAAAGTTTTGCCGAAGATTATAGCTTCGTGTAAGGAAAGGGGCTTTAACCTTGTAACCGTAAGCGAAAACCTGCAAACGGAAGCAAGCTGATTTTTTGAGTAGATTTTCGAGTCTATTTTTTGCGTCGAGATTAAACAGGCTTTTGAGCCGAATATAGAACCGATTTTGCGTACCCGTTTTTTGCTTCGGCAATAGAAAATCGGGGCAAAAATAACGACGATATAACGCTAAAAGCGGGATAGTCCTCTATAAATAGCGCAAAATAGATAATACGTAAGCGCGGATTTGCGGGTTCAAGTGCTTGAACTTTCTTTATAATTTGAGCAAAAAGATATAACGGAAACTTTAACCGAAACACGAAAACCGAACGAAAAAAGAGGGAAACGGGCTTTTAGCAAGAAAAAACAAGCAACAGTAGGTAAAAGCCCAATAAAAGCAAGGAAATACTCGGGAGGAAAAATGGTATATTACAAAAAATTCGATAACGGATTAAGACTTGTCGTTCACAAAATGGCGGGGCTGTTCACCGTGTCTTGCGGGGTACTCGTAAAAACGGGCAGCGTAAACGAAACGGATGCGGAACACGGCATTTCGCATTTTATAGAACATTCGCTTTTTAAAGGCACCGAAAAGCGCACCGCTTTTGAAATTTCCGACTACGTAGACAGGATAGGCGCTCAGATAAACGCCTATACTTCCAAGGAAACTACCTGCTACTACACCAAGTCCACTGCCGAGCATTTTGAAGATTCTTTGGAGGTTCTTTCCGATATTTTCTTCAATTCCACCCTCGTGCAAACGGAACTCGATAAAGAAAAGGGCGTCGTTACGGAAGAAATCAATATGTGTGAGGACGAGCCGGAGGACTTGTGTTTAGACCTTCTTGCGGAAAGTTTTTACGGTAAAGACGGACTCGGGCGGACGATACTCGGCACGACGAAGAACGTGAAAAGCTTTTCCCGAGCAGACCTTATCGCTTATATGGACAAGTTTTACACTGCTGACAACGTGGTTATATCCGTTGCAGGCAACGTAGAAGAAAAACAAGCTGAAGAGCTTGCCGAAAAGTATTTTGCGAGCAAATTCGTCCGCTTAAAAAGCGCGCCGCAAAAACGAAACGTTTTCGTTACGCCGCAAAATTTATACAGAACCAAGCGCACGGAGCAGTCGCATATAGGTTTATGTATGCCTGCCCTCTGCGTAAAGGACGAACGTAGCATCGCGCTCAATATTGCAAACACCGTTTTCGGTGGCGGCATGAGCAGCAGGCTTTTTCAAAGAATAAGGGAAGATATGGGGCTTGCGTACAGCATTTATTCCTATATGTCCTCTTATAAAGATTGCGGCGTGCTGGAAATTTACGCGGGCGTAAACACTTTAGCACGGGAAAGCGCGGAAGCCGCTATTGCGGAGGAAATTAAAAAAATCGCGGAAAGCGGAGTTACCGAGCAGGAATTTTTGCGCGGCAAAGAACAAATAAAATCCGCCTTTATCATGGGGCAGGAAAGCACCGCTTCGCAAATGCTTTTGTACGGCAGATATCTTCTTATGCTCGACGAGCTGTTCGATTTCGAGGAACGCGTTTCCAAAATAGAGAACACGAAAATAGAAGAAGTGAACGCCATGGCAAAAGAAATTTTCGACCTTAAAAAAGCTTCTACCGCCACGGTGGGACCGAAGCGTTCCCCGCTTAAAATCTACTGAAATTTGTTAAAATTTGCGGAAAATAATGAAAAAACACAACTGATTTTATTATAAATGCTAAAATCGCTTGCATAAAACAACCGAAAAAACAGCCGAAAAAAACAGCTGAAAAAGCGCGCCCGAGATAACATCTCGGGCGCGCCGATTTATACGATTAAAAAAATTAGGAAGCTCAAAAGCTTACATAGGGCGTTCTTCGTTGGAAAGAAAAGCGTAAGCCACGGCGTTAGGACCGAGGTGAGAACCGATTACGGGACCTATCATACGAATTTCGGGCGTAAGACCGTATTTTTCGTTAAGCTCTTTATAAAGAAGCTCCGACATTTCTTTATTGTCGGTATGTCCGATATAAACGATGGGGTAGTCCTTGTTAAGCGTGTAGTTCTTAAATTCCTCTACGATGGCGGAAACGGACTTTCTCATTCCGCGACCTTTATTGTAATTAACAAGTTTGCCTTCTTTATTGAAAATTATAATCGGCTTAACGTTCAGAACAGTGCCGATAGCCGCCTTCGCCGCGGAAATACGCCCGCCGCGCATAAGGTAAACAAGGCTGTCCGCAATAACGAAATGCTGAAATTTGCGTTTTACGCTTTCTATGTAATCGAAAGTTTCTTTTGCGGTTTTACCCTTGTCGCGCATATCGACGGCAATTCTGACCATCGCAAGCTGACCTATCGTGGTGGTGGAACATTCCACGCAATAACAATTAAAATCGGGAAAATCTTTTTTTATCGTTTCAACCGCTTCGCGCGCCACGTCTACCGTTCTGCAAAGACCGTAGCTAATGGTAAAGTGAACGGCTTCTTTAACGCCCGCTTCCGCCATTTTGCGGAAGTGTTCTTCGTGAACGAAGGGGTTGTTCATGCTCGTTTTGCTCAATATGCCCGAGCGGAGCTTGTCGTAGTATTCGGAATATTCCTCGGGACGGGAAAATTCGTCTTTATATTCGGTAATGACGTCTTTATCGGTAAGGGTAAAAGTGAGTGGCAAAAAATAAAGCTCGCTTTTTTCTATCTCGTCGCGGTAAAGGTCTGCCGTAGAATCGGTAGAAACTTCAAACTTTCTCAAAAAAACCGTCCTCCAAAAGTAGCCGTGTAATCATAATACCATAAATCGCCTGCGAAAACAACAGAATAAAAGAAAATGAACGAAAATTATTTTGTTGTATATAAAAAATCCGCGGAAGAGGGGGCTTAAAATGTTGCCCTCTGCTTTCCGCGGATTTGCTTTATCTCCGCACTTAATTTTCGCTATTTACGTTAAGCGGGCTATTTGCTTTTTTCCGCGTTTTCTTTGCGGGAAATCGCCTTTACGCCCTCCGTAATAATGCGTATAAGCGCGGCGCGTTCCGCTTCCGAGAGTTCCTTAACGGATTTTTCCGTAAGAAGAGCGTCTATCTCGCTTTCCTTTTCGGAGTCCGTAACGGCGTCCTCTAAAATAGCGGTAATAACGGAAACCACGGCGCGCATATCTTTTTCGTCGATAATTCCTTCGAGCATACCTTCAATAAAAAGGGAAGCCACGCTTAAAGTAATTTTTTCGCCTTTAAAGATTTTGTTTATCGCCGCAACTATCGCGGTAGACAAAGTCCCCGTGATAAGCCCCGAATAAAAGCCTTCCGCAGTAAAAGCGAAAGTCTTTTTCGCAATCATGTCCGCAATAAAAATCACGACGAGCGAAACCGCCAGCGGCAGATAATTTTTCATCGCGTTCGGCATATCCTTTTTTAAGATTTTGTCGAACAGGATTTTATCCGCTAAAACGATTGCCGCCGCAACGGACAGTGCGGTGATAACGGTGAGTTTTCCGTAAGAGGAAAAGAATTCGGCCACGTTGAAATACATATTTCACCTACCTTTGTCAGGGGGGAGCCTGCGTTTCTCGTTCCGATCGAAGTTTTTCGCCGAGTCTCATATAAAAAGAGGATTCGTATATAAAGTATCGGTTAATAACGCCCGTTCACCTCCCGAAGTTTTTTTCCCAAACGCCGAATATATGGTAGCATATAAATTTTTTTTGTAAACCGCTTTATGACGGCAAAAATCAAAAAAATTTTGCGCGGAAATTTTTAAGGCATAGCAAAGCTTTTATCGGCGTAAAGTATAATATCGCCGAAAAAAAAGGCGATAAAAATCGAAAAAAGTCGAAAATTTCCCCACGCGACGGGCAAAATCCGCCCCGGGCGTGCAAAAGCGGGAGAAAATCGGCTTCGGAGGGAAAATGTTAGCGGAACTGTTTTTTTATATTTTAGGCAAAATTTCCTTTTTTGCGGGAAGCATTCTTTCGGGAAGCTCTTTTCCGAAGCCGCTTACCGAAGAAGAGGAGGCGCAGGCGATAGCGGAGATGAACGAGGGCAGCAAAGAAGCGCGCGATAAACTTATTTCGCACAATATGCGGCTCGTAGCGCACGTCGTAAAAAAGTATTCGGGCGCGGCGGAAAC
Source organism: uncultured Clostridia bacterium (assembly GCA_934230055.1). Taxonomy (GTDB): domain Bacteria; phylum Bacillota; class Clostridia; order Christensenellales; family Borkfalkiaceae; genus UBA1259. The sequence goes on along the minus strand of CAKQEE010000070.1, from coordinate 946 downwards.
GGACGATTTGATTTCCGTGGGCAGTATAGGACTGATAAAGGCGGTGAACACTTATAAACAGGGCAAGGGAACGCGGCTTGCAACCTTTGCCGCGCGTTGTATAGAAAACGAAATTTTAATGCTTCTTCGCTCCAACAAAAAATTTAAAAACGACGTTTCGCTTTCCGACCCCGTGGGAACGGATAAAGACGGCAACGAGCTTACCCTTTTAGACCTGTTGTGCGAAAAGGAAGACGCGGTTTTTTATCAGGTGGATAAAAGTATAGAACGGGAAAAGTTTCTCGAATTTTTGCGGCGCGAGCTGACGGGCAGGGAATACACCGTGATATGCCTTCGATACGGCTTGAAGTCTGAAAAAAATTACGCGCAAAGAGAGGTTGCGCGGTTTTTGAAAATCTCCCGCTCGTACGTTTCACGCATAGAGAAAAAGGCGATAGAAAGACTTAAAGAAGCGGTTAAAGAAGGGCGGTTTAAATTTTAAAATATCCTTGCTAAAAGCGGCGCGATGTGATACAATTATTAAAATCGGGTTTTGCGGTTTTGCCGCTTAAAATTCGTAAGGGAGAAGCTCGCTTATGGAAAACAAGCTTGCGGTGCTTGCGATAATCGTTTCCGATTATTCAGCCGCGGAAAAAGTGAACGCCGTTTTGCACGAATTCGGCGAAGCGATAATCGCGCGGCTCGGCGTGCCTCACAAAGCGCGCGGGGTGAACGTTATCAGCGTGGTTTTAGACGCTCCGCAAGATAAAATAAGCAGTCTTTCCGGAAAGCTCGGAATGATTTCGGGCGTAAAAAGCAAGGTTCTTACCGCCGGCTGATATTTTCCGCGGTAAGGAATGCGGTGACAATAACTATAAGTTGTTTTTCTTGTCATTCTGAAACGGACAAACTTTGTCGGGATAGAGAATAATCTCTAAAAGATTAAATGAGATTCTTCGGGAGTAGG
>CAKQEE010000069.1 GCA_934230055.1 uncultured Clostridia bacterium | reverse complement strand
GCATTACAGGGGAAAGTATCGCGCGGGCAAGGACAGGCTTTTTTCGGAGTTCGATAGTTTTTGCAAGCGGTGCGAAAAAGAGGGCGTTTCCCTTTCTCTTTATTTGGGGCAGGAAGTGTATTACGAAAAGGGAGTGTTCGATGACGTGAAAAACGCCGAATACCTTACGATGTGCGGCGGGAAATATCTTTTAACCGAATTGCCGTTCGACGTGGAGGTTTCCGTATACGACGTCGCCCTGAAAATAATAAATCAGGGGTACGTTCCCGTATTCGCGCACGTGGAAAGATATTCGTATCTTAATTCTTCTTATATGGAAGAGGTAAAAGAACTCGGCGCGATGATACAGATAAACGCGGATTCCGTTGCGGGCGCGTTAAAAAAGAGCTACGGCAAAGCCGCTATAAGCTATCTTAAAGCAGGACTTGTGGATTTTATCGCAAGCGACGTTCACTTTAACAGAGAAAACAAGCTGGATAAGGCTTACGCCTTTGTTAAAAAGAAGTTCGGCGAAGACGCGGCGCAAAGGATTTTTGTGAAAAACCCGCAAAGAATAATTAAAAACGTTTAATAATTTATAGGATTTTGCATAAATAAAATTAAAGGGAAATCAAATGAAAAACTTTCTGCGTTACGGCGGAAAGTTTTTTAACGGCTGTGTATATAATCGCGGTGGAAACGAACGGAGTATAGAGGAAGTTTTTACGATGGATAAATATCTTATAGCGATAGGCGGCGGTGAAATAAAGAACAAAACGACCTTAAAAATAGACGAATATATTGCGGAGCTTGCAAAACGGCACGCGGGAGAAAAACGCGCAAACGGTCTTTTTATAGGCACAGCTTCTCACGACAGCATGCCGTATTTCAACAGCTTCCGCAAAACTTATACTTCCGTTTTCGATATTAAAGCGGAAGTCGCGCTGATAGTTTACGGGGAGATGAACGCGGAGCATATTCAATCCAAGATAGACGCGGCGGATTTTATTTACGTAGGCGGCGGCGATACCGTTTTTATGCTTGAAAAGTGGAAGGAAACGGGGCTTGATAAAATGATTTTAGCTGCTTACGAAGAGGGTAAAATTATTTGCGGGCTTTCCGCGGGCGCGATTTGCTGGTTTACCGATATGTATACGGACTACGAAATTATGCGCGGAGAAAGCTCTTCATACGTAATGAAAAAGGGCTTGGGACTTTTAAGAGGCGCGATTACCCCGCACTTTAACGACAGGGAAGCGGATTTTATTCCCGCGCTCCGCTCGGCGGGCATAACGGAGGCTTACGGCGTGGAAAACGACGCGGCGATAGTCTTTAAAAACGGTGAATTTTTGCGTTCGCTCTCTTCGGGCGGGAAAGCCTACCGCGTTACCGTTACGGAAAGCGACGCGGAGAAAACGGAATTATGAACAAAATAAATTACGACGAACAAGCGGAAAAGCTTATGTCGGAGATTATCGAAAGCGGAAGAAAACCGAAGCTTTTGCTTCACGCGTGTTGCGCGCCCTGTGCTTCCGCTTGCATAGAGAGGGTAAAAAAAGCTTTTGCGGTTACGGCTTATTTCTATAATCCGAATATGGACGGCAAGGAGGAATACGCCCGCCGCGCAAAAGAGCTTGAAAGGCTTTGTAAGGCTTTCGATATTCCCGCGGTGACAGAAAATTTCGAGCCAAGCGAATTTTATAAGGCTATCCGCGGTTACGAAAACGCGTCCGAGGGCGGCTCTCGGTGCGAAAAGTGTTTCGCGCTTCGTGCGGAGCGCACCGCCGAGTTTGCAAGGCAAAACGGTTTCGATTATTTTGCCACCACCTTAACGGTAAGCCCCTTAAAAAACGCGGAAAAGGTGAACGCCGCGGGTTTTTCCGCAGGAGAAAGGCACGGCGTACAATATTTGCCGACGGATTTTAAAAAGCGCGGCGGGTATTTAAGGTCTTGCGAGCTTTCCCGCGAGTTCGGGCTTTACCGCCAGAATTATTGCGGTTGCGAATTTTCCAAAACGGCTTCGGAAAGAAAAGAAAAAAAAGAAAATTTATAAAAAACTTATAAAACGGAACGCATACTGAAATAATAGCCTGAATTTAGTGCATTTTATTTGATTTACACTAAATTAGTGTTAAAATAAAATAAATATATCCCCCTCGCGAAAGTTTCGCGAGGGGGATAGTAGATTTTAATTTTTTTTTATCGAAAAATTTTGAGTTTAAGCCTATTTTGGCTCAAAACTTTTTAATCTTTTTTACAGTTTGTTGCCGCACTCGGGGCAGAACCTGGCGGTAGCGGAAACCTTTGCTCCGCACTCGGGGCAGAACTTTTCCGAGGGAAGTTTTTCTCCGCATTCGGGGCAGAATTTAGCCGAATCGGGGATACCCGCGCCGCATTTCGGGCATTTTTTGCCGCCGTTTGCCGTCTTTGCGGGTTCGGCGGAACCGGTAGAGCCGGAAGAGGAATTGTTTGCGGACTTAAAAGCTTCCGCAAAAGCCGCGCCGAGACCTGCGCCCGCGCCGATTCCCATACCCGCGCCTACGAACGCGCCGCCCGTGCCTTGGTTTTGCGCCGCGCTTTTCATCGCTTCCGCGGCGGAAACCTTCATCATAACGTCCGTTTTGTCGCCGAGGATACCGTATTTGCTGCGTTCGTCTATCGCTTTTTCCACCTCTTCGGGGACGGACATATTTTCGATAAACAGATTTGTGAGTTTAAGACCGATTTCCTTAAATTTATGCTGAATATTCGCCGTTACGATTTCGTTAAATTCGGTGGTGTTGCCCGCAAGGTCGAGCGCGGAAATTTTGCTTTCGCCGATAGCGTCCGTAAGGGCGGAAACGAGCATGGTTTTAAGCCAGTCGGTAATGTCTTTGGTAGCAAAGGTGGAATTTGTGCCGAAAAGCTCTTTAAGGAATACGCCCGCGTCGTCTACCTTAAACGCATAAGAGCCGTAGCCCTTTACGCGAATCATTCCGAATTCGGGATCGCGCATCATAATCGGGTTTGCTGTACCCCACTTGCACCCCGTGAACTGTTTGGTATTTACGTAATAAACGTCGCAGGTGATGGGGGTTTGAAAACCGTATTTCCACCCCGCAAGTTTGGAAAGTATGGGGAAGATTTCGGTATTAAGGTCGTAAGTTCCCGCAGGGAAAATATCGCAAATCTGCCCTTTATGAACGAAGATTGCTTCTTGCGACTCTCTTACGACGAGCTTACTTTTCTGGTTGATTTCTCTGCCGCCCTTCGGAAGAGGGTACTTATAAACGAGGGTGTCCTTTGAATCGTCTTGCCATTCGAGGATTTTTAAAAACAGTGCCATACGCAACTCCTTGAAAATAATCTTATTAAAATACGGTGTGAAGAGTGGGGTAAAATTCCGTTCTTTAAGCGTATTTTTCTATATTGTACCATAAAAAATTTAAATATACAATATTTTGCCGCAAATAAAGTTTGCATTTTAGCGGAAAATGTGTTAAGATAATTCAGGTAAAAGAGATATGCAGGTGTAGTTCATCGGTAGAATGAAAGCTTCCCAAGCTTTAGAGGTGGGTTCGACTCCCATCACCTGCTCCAAAACACGCACCCGCACAGGGTGCTTTTGTTTTTAGGTATAACCGTTAAAGAAAAAATCCGATTCCGTTTGCGCGGATAGTTTTTAAGGAGCTTTGTGATACCGTCTTTGATAGTTGCGGGATTAACCTGCGTTTTAATGATTTGCGGCATATTGTTTTTCCCTCGTATTAAAATCGGAAAAATAAGCGTCGATTCCTATTGGGTTATCGCGCTTGTCGGGGCAATCGTCGCCGTGGCGTTAAATCTTATAAACGTAAAAGAACTTGTAGGGAAAATGACGAAAGATACTTCCGTAAACCCCTTAAAGATTCTAGTTTTGTTTATTTCGATGACGATTTTGTCTGTTTTTTTGGACGAAGCGGGCTTTTTCGGATACCTTGCAAGCAAAACCCTTAATCTCGCAAAGGAAAATCAGAAAAAACTGTTCGTTTGTTTATACGCTATCGTGTCCGTTCTTACGGTGTTCACTTCTAACGATATAATCGTGCTTACGTTCACGCCGTTTATTTGTTATTTTTGCAAAAGCGCAAAGATAAACGCGGTGCCGTATCTCGTTACCGAATTCATCGCCGCAAACACTATGAGCATGTCTTTAATCATAGGCAACCCCACGAATATCTACATAGCTTCTTCTTACGGAATAAGCTTTTCAGACTATATAAAGGTGATGATATTGCCGACCGTCGCCTCTTTTGCGGTGGCTTTCGCTGTTTTATATCTGCTGTTTCGCAAAGAACTTTCTAAACCGGCAAACGCCTCTTGCGAAGAGGTTAAAATAGAAAACAAGCCTCTTCTTGTAGTCGGACTTGCTCACCTTATAGTTTGCACGCTGATTCTTGCGATAAGTTCCTATATAAATCTCGAAATGTGGGCGGTATCTTTTGCTTCCGTAATAAGCTTGTGCATATGTTCGTGCGTCGTTTCTTTGATTAAGCGCGCCAAGCCGAAAGAGCTTTTGTGCTGTTTTAAACGTGCGCCGTGGCAACTCGTTCCGTTCGTTTTGTCTATGTTCACGATTATTCTCGCTCTTTCCGAAAACGGATTTACCGACGAGGTGGCGAAGTTTCTCGGCACCGAACATACGGTATTCAGATACGGAATAGCTTCGTTTTTATCCGCGAACGTTATAAACAATATACCGATGAGCGTATTGTTCTGCCCCGTAATATCCGGTTTGAGCGGCGTGGCGCAAACGCGCGCGGTATACGCTTCCATAGTCGGTTCTAATCTCGGCGCGTACTTGACGCCGATAGGCGCGCTTGCGGGAATAATGTGGTCGTCTATGCTTAAACAATACGAAGTCAGGTTCTCGTATCTCGATTTCGTTAAGTACGGCGTATTGATTTCCGTACCTACTCTTACGGCAAACTTAGCGGTGTTGTCGCTGATTATTTAACGATTATTTAAGTTCCCCGTACTAAAAAAACGCGGTCTAAAATCGGCGGGGAGAGGGAAAAGAAACTTTTTTATGCAAAAAACGATATTTTCGGGCATAAAACGTTTGACTAAATTTTTATCTTTATTTATAATATATCTCGAAAAAATATTAAAAATAATTTTTGGAGGACATATTTTATGTCGAAGGTAACAAAAGTTGCAATTAACGGTTTCGGTCGTATCGGTCGTCTTGCGTTCCGCCAGATGTTCGGCGCGGAAGGTTACGAAGTAGTAGCCATCAACGACCTCACCAGCCCCAAAATGCTCGCTCATCTTTTGAAATACGACACTATGCAGGGTAACTACGCGAGAAATCACGAAGTGACCTTCGGTGAAGCGGTGTTGAACGAAGACGGCTCCGTTAAAGAAGACGGCTACATCGTAGTAGACGGCAAGAAAATCACCATTTACGCTATGAAGGACGCGAAGGACCTTCCTTGGGGAAAACTCGGCATCGACGTTGTTTTGGAATGTACCGGTTTTTATACCAGCAAGGCGAAAGCGCAGGCTCACATCGACGCGGGCGCAAAGAACGTCGTTATTTCTGCTCCTGCCGGCAACGACCTTCCCACTATCGTTTACAACGTAAACCACAAGACCTTAACCAAAGAGGATCACATCATTTCGGCTGCTTCCTGCACGACGAACTGCCTCGCTCCCATGGCAAAGGCTCTTAACGATTACGCTCCCATTCAGTCCGGTATCATGACCACCGTTCACGCATACACCGGCGACCAGATGATCCTTGACGGACCGCAGAGAAAGGGCGACCTCCGTCGTTCCAGAGCAGGCGCGATGAACATCGTTCCTAACTCCACCGGCGCGGCAAAGGCAATCGGTCTCGTTATTCCCGAACTCAACGGCAAACTTATCGGTTCCGCACAGCGCGTTCCTACCGCTACCGGTTCCACCACCATTTTGGTTGCGGTAGTTAAGGGCAAAGACGTTACCAAAGAGGGTATCAACGCCGCTATGAAGGCGCAGACCACCGAATCCTTCGGTTACAACGAAGACGAAATCGTTTCTTCCGACGTTATCGGCATGAGATACGGCTCCCTCTTCGACGCTACCCAGACCATGGTTTCCAAGATCGACGACGACACCTATCAGGTTCAGGTTGTTTCTTGGTACGACAACGAGAACTCTTACACAAGCCAGATGGTAAGGACTATCA